>JAKLQL010000012.1 GCA_022013395.1 Acetobacterium sp. | reverse complement strand
TTACCACAACAAATATTACCGCAAAAAATTTGCAGGTTTCTACTGCTTGGTTTAATAACCCATCCTATATTAATTCAACAAAATATCCCACACTAAATCCAACACCAACGGATTATAAAGCTACTCCAGCCAGTGCCGATAATATTGAACGTATGATTGCAAAAATGAGTGATAAACTTGATTTTAAAGATAGCTCAGGAAATACGATACTGACAGGCACCTTTAATGAATATATGACAGGTGTAGTCAGTGAGGTGGGGACAGATGTTGAATTAAATACGAATTTTTCTAAAACAGCGACTAATGTTTTTCAAACAATTTCTGATTCAAGAGACTCCGTGGCAGGTATTTCTTTAAATGAAGAAGGCGTCAACTTATCTGCCTATCAAAAAGTATACAACGCGGCAATGCGATATTTTAATGTGCTGGACGAAAATTTAGATAATATCATCAATAAAATGGGTATTTAGAGTTTGTGTTTGAAGTTTAAAACACAATGAGGAAGGAACGTGTAAAAAATGAGAATTACATATAGAATGATGACTTCAAAATATTCAACTAATTTGAATAGTCTATCGTCAGATCTTGATAAACTCAATAATCAGGTAGTAACTGGTAGAAAGTATTCCCGAACATCTGAGGATGTGTCTTCTGCTGTTAGAGGATATCAGATCAGACGAAATCTTTCAAAGTTAGAGGGGTACCAGGATAACATTAGACACGCCGATGACTTCTTAACGAATTCGGAGAGTACCTTAGGTCAAATGGAATCATCTCTTTCAGAAGCAACAGACAAAATTTTACAGGGCATGAACGGACCCCAAAGCGATGATACTCGAAAGATTATTGCCACAGAACTTCGTACTATTCAAGATCAGTTGTTACAAACACTCAATACTAGTGCATCCGGAATGTATCTATTTGGGGGAAGTAACAGTGAAAAACCATTTGCTGTTGTAAGTGGCAAACTTCAATATAATGGAAGAAATTTAGATGATTTAAACGAAGGAACACCTGCTGAAATTGAATTAGTAGAATCACTAAAAAGAGATTCTCTTTTTGTTGATATTGGTTTAGGTGTGACTTTTGACGAATCTACAGGTGAAGTTGACCGAAATTCAGTATTCAATTATTCTACTGCAGGTATTAATTTTGTCGGTAATGGGACGAATTCAAGTGTAATTTCAGGTGAAACCCTATCAAATAATCTTTATGATCTGTTAGGTAGAATA
>JAKLQL010000116.1 GCA_022013395.1 Acetobacterium sp. | reverse complement strand
CCCTTTTATTTATTTACTGAGCTTTATCAATGATAAAACTCAGTAAATGCTCATAGATTTCAAAATAATTGCAATTAATACGAAATTTTATTCATAGATCATAAATTTTTTTCAAATATTGGGGTATATTAATTGACAGTGTTATAAAATAAAAACCATTTAAAAAGAGGGGATGACATATGAATGACAGTTTTTACAAATCCGTAGTTGAACACTCCCCAGTAGGGTATGCTTATCATAAAATTATCTGTGATCAAGCAGGAAATCCTTGCGATTATGAATTTCTGGAAATCAATAGGGCTTTTGAAAAATTAACGGGGCTTATTGGCACCGAAATAATCGGGAAGCGAATAACTCAGGTGCTTCCGGAAATCGTAAATGATGAATTTAATTGGATTGCATTTTATGGGGACGTTGCTTTAAACGGTGGCGAAAAAGAATTTGAACAGTATACGGCAGCTTTGAATATTTGGTGTCGGGTAATCGTATATACCCAAGAGCCAGGCTTTTTTACAACTAATTTTGTTGATATTTCTAAAGAGAAGACGCAATTAGAGGAGTTGAATAATTTTTTTGAACTAAACTTGGACTTGTTATGCATTGCTGATACCGAAGGAAATTTCGTAAAGACAAATAAGTCTTGGGAAGATATTCTGGGCTATACCTGTGAAGAGTTGATCAAAACAAAATATCTTGATTTTGTCCATCCTGATGATCTCCAAGCTACCCGAGAGGTCATGGCCAGGCTTAATGAACAGAATCCTGTGGTCAATTTTATCAATCGATACCGAGCCAAAGATGGAACTTATCACTGGATTGAATGGAGTTCACGGCCGCAGGGAAAGTTTGTCTATGCAGCCGCACGGGATATCACTGATCGAAAAAAATTGGAACAGCGATTGGAAAAACGGATGTTGGAGTTAACCAGGCCGCTGGAAGATGCTGGTAATATTGATTTTACCGAATTAATCGATCTGGCTGACATTCAAAAATTGCAGGATGAGTTTTCAGACGCAACCGGTGTTGCTTCGGTGATCACCTTTACGGATGGAACGCCCATAACAAGAACCTCAAATTTTACCAGACTTTGCGAGAATATTATTCGAAAGACCGAAAAAGGCCGTGAAAACTGTTATAAATCGGACGCTGACATTGGTGCATATTCGGCTGATGGACCCATCATAAAAACCTGTTTAAGCGGGGGATTATGGGATGCCGGAGCGGCCATTACGGTTGGCGGCAAACATGTTGCAAATTGGCTGATTGGCCAGGTAAGGGATGAAAATCTAAAAGAGGAACAATTGGTCGCCTACGCCCGGGAGATTGGTGCAGATGAGGCGGAAGCATTAATGGCATTTAGAGAAGTTCCGCAAATGTCCTTCTGGAGATTTGAAAAAATAGCAAAGTTGCTTTATACAATTGCCAATCAATTGTCGAATTTAGCTTTTCAAAATATCCTGCAGGCGCGTTTTATTAATGAAAAACGGCGGATCGAGAAGGAAATTCTGTACCTCAGTTATCATGATTATTTAACGGGGCTTTATAATCGCAGGTATTATGAGCAGGAATTGATTCGTCTGGATAAAAAAGAAAATTTGCCATTAACCCTTTTATTGGGAGATGTGAATGGTTTGAAACTGATCAATGATACACTAGGACATCTGCTGGGGGATGAGTTACTGATCAAGACGGCTAGGATTATTAATCAGGTGTGCCGAAAAGATGATATTGTCGCCAGACTTGGTGGCGATGAATTTATTGTGATTTTACCTAAAACAGAAGGTTCAGAGATTACTGAAATCATCGAAAAAATAAGGAAACTGACCTCGGAGGAAAAAGTTGGTGGCATGGATGTTTCCATTTCGTTTGGACACGAAACAAAGAAGAATGAAGAAGAAGACATTGAAGAAATTTTTAAACGGGCCGAAGATGACATGTATCGCCACAAGCAATACCAAAGTGCCGCAATGAGAGTTAGACAAAAATAATAAACCCACTGTGAAAACGGTGGGTTTACTTGATTATTGATTATATTGTCATTGGTTAGGCTGTCAAAGTGATTAAGATGAGGTAATGTTTGGCGGTGAGATTTCATCAATCAGTGTTTAACTTAACACTGGTTGATATTAAACTTCTAATTGGCGAGGGTAAGTATAATCACTTTCCATGGGTAAAAAGGTGTAACCTTCAGATTGCAGGGTCTCAATTATGGTGGGGAGGGCTGCTCGTGTTTCTGGTTTAAGTTCAGCATGACATAAAACGACCGAAACATCGTGACTGCGGCAACCGCCAATAATTGTCTGCGCAACAACATCCTTCAGTGGAGGATCTGAACTACCATCGCCGGAAGAGACATTCCAGTCACTGTAATTCCATCCTCGTTTTACAATCCCTTGAACACAGGTTTCGTTAGCATTTGAAGAACCACCTGGGAAGCGAAAAACGTGGCTGGTTTCGGTTTGACCGGTTACCTGTTTTTGATATTGATCCAGCTGATCAACATCAGCATAAAATGCCTCGGGATTGTTATAAAGACTGTAATCGTGACTGCTGGTATGATTAGCCAGGGTATTTCCGTCAGCAACAATTTGTCGATACATGGCTTTAGCATTCTCGCCATCGTGCAGAGTTGTAAAGAAGGTGGCTTTGGCATCATATTCATTGAGTATATCCAGAACCTCCCCGGTATGTTCTGTGGGACCATCATCAAAGGTTAGAAAGACAACCTTGATTCCATCAGTGTCACCGCTTCGAAGACGCGATTTGATCGTTTCTAAAGGATCGGTATTTTGGGGGGATGTGGCAGTAGCGTTTGCTTCTTGCTTGATGTTGGTCGTGGTGGGGGTGTTTGCAGCTTTAGGGGTGTTGTTTTCAGTCGAATTTGATGACGAAGACGTTTGCAAGGCCAGTCTCTGGGCATTGAAAACTTCAACCATTTTGGTCATCAAAAAAAACAATGACATGGTAATCATAACAATGAGAATAAGGCTCATAAAAGAGAACGTTATGAAACGCGGTAAATTCTTTATTTTTACTTTTGGAGTCGACTTTTTTCTCATTTTTACCTCAGATTCTTTATCGCACACAAAGCTGTCAGACAACAACTGCTGCAAAGATTAATTATTTTTATTGTAGCAGAAAATCAACCAGATGTGTAAATAATTTCGATTATTTAAAAAAAATTTGATAAAACAACAGAAGTTATTTTGAATACGATTGAGTGACAGCCTAGGGTTGAATTTAAGCAGATCTTATGTTAGGCTATTCTTATTTAAGGAGAAAGCCCGTGGACATTATAATAGTGATTAGTCAGATGTTGGAGTTATTTCTGATTCTGACATTAGGATATATTTCAGCAAAAGGAAAGATTGTCAGCCCCAAGTTTGGAACACAACTCTCGAATTTTATTTTAAGCATTACCCTTCCCTGTATGATGATTGCTTCAGTGGCAACGATGCCAGACGATACAAATAAAAATGATGTACTACTAATGTTTGTCATTGCCATTCTTTTTTATGTAGTCATGCCCATTGTGGCCTATGGTATTACGAGAATACTGCTGGTAAAAAAAGAAGAGCGCAATTTATACATGTATATGACCATCTGGTCCAATGTCGGATTTATGGGTTTTCCGGTGATTGCATCGATCTTTGGAGAAGGTGCTATTTTTTATGCCACCATTTTTAATCTTATTTTCAATATAAGTAACTTTACCCTTGGGATTATGTTGATGTCAAGCGAAGGAAAAAAAGCTCTGAGCCTAAAGAAGTTCCTATCTCCGGGAATGATTGCTTCGATTGTTGCTGTGATAATGTTTGTTGCCAACCTTCGACTGCCAGAAATTCTGAATGCAACCTTAAAAACTGTTGGTAGTACCACCACCACCCTGGCCATGATTGTTATTGGTATTGCTTTATCCAACATTCCAATCAAGAGTGTCTTTACTGAGATCAGACTATATCCTTATGTTATTATTAAGCAGATTCTGCTGCCCTTATTTGCATGGGAGATTTTAAAAAATATCATCACAAACCCATATCTGCTGGGAATTGTAATTGTCATTATTGCGATGCCGGTGGGGACCTCCTCGGTATTGTTCGCAAATCGATATGAAAATAATGTTTCACTTGCCACTAAAGGTGTTTTTATTACGACTCTGGCTTCGGTATTAACGATCCCGATTATCAGTTATCTGTTGCTTTAACCATGTCTAAATTATAGTAAGAAGTCCGTGACTAATAAACGATGAACGGAAGCACACAAATTTGTTTGTACAAGATCGATTTAAAGGCATTTTAAAAATATAATGTATTTTCTGAAAAATTGTGCTAAAATGGTTTACAATTTAGTGGGAACTAAAAAATCATTTCCCACGGTTAGGCGGAGAAAGTAACAATGATCGAAATAACAGAAGTTTTGGATTTGGCAAATGGAAGTGGATTTACAAGAGCGGCGAAACTCGATGTATCTTCCATTGAATTAAACCCGGAAGTTAGAAAAATGTGTGCCGATAACAAGTGTCAAATTTATGATACGAATTGGGCATGCCCTCCGGGATGTGGAACATTGGACGAATGTGGGGCGAAGGTAAAAAACTATAAATACGGTGTAATTCTACAAACTACTGGCGAATTGGAAGATAGTTTTGATTTTGAAGGCATGGAAGAAACCAAGAAAAAACATAATGCCAGCTTCGATCGGTTGGTCAATGCATTAGCTGAGAAAGAAGTCGATATGCTGCCATTGGGGGATGGGTGTTGTTCCCTATGTAAAAAATGTAGTTATCCGGATGAACCATGTCGATTTCCAGATAAGGCATTTTCATCAATGGAAGCATTTGGGATTCTGGTCAGCGACCTGTGTAAAGTGAATGATATTGATTATTATTATGGACCCAATACCCTTACCTATGTTGGCTGTGTTTTATTTAATTAAATAGGCTGGCGGCGACAGTTACCCGTAAAGATCAGCTAAACTGCAGTGGCCGCCCCTTTTCATAATGGATTTTTCAATCTGTGTTGAGAAGGGGCGGCTATTTATGTATGACAGAAATAGGTGTTGAAGGTCAATTTGGTGAGAATCAGTTTGTTAGATAAAAGACTTTATTTTTATAATTAGTAAAAACACATTATTTTATAAATAATGGTTGACATAAACATTAAATTGATTTAAAATTTGTCTATGTCAAAGATAGAAAAAGCAGGGGCTTATCGATTAAGGGCGACCAGTTTGGATGGTAGATTTGTAATCGCTAACATCTTATAAAAAAGCTGTGCTCGTCTTAATAAAAAAGCTCATAGCACTTTCGAAATTACCTAAATATAACAACAAGGAGGTATTACCGTGTTAACAAAAAGACAGAATGTGTTGGAAACAATCAGAGGTGGAAATCCGGATCGGTTTGTAAAACAATATGAGTTTATGAATATCATTATGGAAGCGCCAATTGGAGCCATGTGTGGACCGGGCCAGACAATTAAGAACGGATGGGGGATTACATTCACCTGGCCAGAAGGTCAATTAGGCGGTTTTCCAATACATGATGATGCCCATAAGGTATTAAAAGATATTACCGATTGGCGAAATCAGGTAAAAGCTCCAGCTGTAGAAACCTCAGATGAAGCTTGGGCGGCAGCTGTTGCTCATGCAAATGCCATTGATCGCAATGAAGAATTCGCCACTGCTTTTGTAGCACCGGGGATTTTTGAAATGACCCATCATCTTATGAGTATGGAAGATGCCCTAATGGCACTGTATGAAGAACCGGAAGACATGCATGATCTGATTGATTATCTGGTTGAGTATGAACTGGCTTATGCCAAAGAAATGATCAGCCGTCTTCATCCGGATTGTATTTTCCATCATGATGATTGGGGCAGTCAGCGTTCTTCCTTTGTTTCACCAGAAATGTTTGAAGAATTCTTTGTCCCTGCTTATAAAAAAATCTACGGATTTTACAAAGATAATGGCGTAGAATTGATTGTTCACCATAGTGATTCCTATGCTGCCAACTTGGTTCCCGCTATGATTGAAATGGGCATCGATATCTGGCAGGGAGTTATGACAACCAACAACGTGCCAGAGCTGATCAAAAAATATGGCGGACAAATTTCCTTTATGGGCGATATCGACAGTGGTGTGATTGACTTCCCAGGCTGGACTCCAGAAATTGTTTTTGAAAAAACGAAAGAAGCCTGTGAACGCTGTGGAAAACTATACTTTATTCCAGGGGCAAGCCATGGCTTGAACTTTGGCTGTTTCCCAGGAGTTTATGAATCAAACGACGAAGCCATTGATAAGATGAGCGAGTTGATGTTCTAATTTCTAAAAACTAATAATAAATCAGATTATTTAAAAACGAGAGAAATCAAAAACCGCTGCGAATGTAAATTCACAGCGGTTTTTAATTTTGGTTTTATTTTTTTACTTGAATGTTGCAGTAGGGGTCCCATTTTCGATTGTTAAAGTAATTTCTGAAACGGTGAAAAGATCGATTTTGGTCCATTCGACACTTCCACCGGCGGAGTCGGCAACTTTTAAATCCCAATATTGATCCTGGACATCGGTGTTAAATACGATCGGGACCGATTGTCCATTTGGGATCGTTGTACCGGATGCCAGTAGACTGGTTCCCCAATTATTGTCTCCATTTGGAGAAATGTAAAGCTCATAGATATCGATACCGGTTTGATTGATTAAGGTAAAGTCTTGAGTGTAAGTCTGTGCTGAATCAGAAGATGAAGATGACGATGACGATGACGATGAGCCCGACGACGATGAGCCCGAACCGCTGCAGCCTGCAAAAGCAAATACAGACAAAGCAAAAACCATAAGTAAACTAATAATTTTGATTTTTTTCATTTTTCTACCTCATTTTTAGATTTATATACTGTGATGATATCAATGATTTGAGTAGAAAACAATTAAAATTCACGAGATAAAATGGCTTTTCACGAAAAGATTCAGCAGTTGATAAATTGTAAAAATTGAGTCGATATGATAAAATAAAACAAGGATAAACGGTCAATCAATCAACAGTCGGAGGACATCATGATTTATATTGCAGTTTGCGAAGATGATAAAGTGCAACAAAAGAAAATTGACTCCTTTATAAAAAAATATGCAGAAGTTAATTGTTGTGATTTTAGCATCTCTTTTTTTGATCTCGAAGAGGATTTTTGGGAACATTATGAAGTTGAAAAGTTCAATATCGTATTTCTGGATATCTATTTAGAAGAGACCAATGGGATCGAAATAGCAAGAAGACTTCGAAGTATCGGGGCAGAATGCGCAATTGTGTTTATCACTTCAAGCAGAAATCATGCGGTTGAAGGATTTGAGTTAAAAGCGCAGCACTATTTGATAAAGCCTGTTATAAAAGAGCAGATTTTTGAAGCGCTAAATCGATGTGAAAAAATAATTGCAAATGATATGAAACATATTTCATTGCCGAATGGAAAATTGGAAAACAACATCCGACTAAAAGACATTATCTATATTGAAGTATTTGATAAGATCTCAATTGTACATACTGTTTCCGAGAATTTTAAGACTTATTTATCATTATCACAGTTGGAACAGCAATTGGACGGAAGTCCTTTTCTTCGCTGTCATCGTTGTAGTATTATCAATATGAATTATGTGATCGATTATTCAACAGATGATTTCATTATGAAAAACGGTGATGCGGTGAGTATTCGAAAAAGTGGAAATGCAGCAATTCGTCAAGAGTATCTGAATTATATTTTCATGCAGGTAAGAGGAGAAAATGATGACGAGCAGTAGCATAAGCATAATATGGGGAATCGTTCTTTCAACGGTTCCTTATTTTATGCTGGCATTTATTCCGGTGTGGGATCAACGTCGATTCTCGAAAATGACGGCTGTTATTGCCGGCACCTTGTGTGTTTTCCTTAATGTTGTTTCGGTTATATTTATTATCCAATTTTTTCAGGATTGGGAACGTCTACACATTTACTACAGCATTTTTTTTCTGCTTTTGTATATCGTTGTCTATCTTTCAATGATTCGCGGAACGCCGTCAAAACTAATTTTCATAGCTTTACTGGTTAAAAGCTATGCGGATTTTGTCATGAATATATGTAAGTACTTAGAAGTCGAATACATCGCTCATTTTAAAAATTGGGATTATGCTCAAAGTTTATATTCGATTCAGTTCAATATTTTTCAGTGCCTGACTTTAGTGATTACATATCCCATCATTTGGATGTT
>JAKLQL010000115.1 GCA_022013395.1 Acetobacterium sp. | reverse complement strand
CACAATTTCGATGCCTGCCTGTTTGGCGTGTTCTTCGACCTTTTGAATATAGTCTTTGCCGTAGGTATTGCTGGCAGTATGAACCATGGCAATCTTGGTGATTCCCTGAGCCGTCATGCTTTGAACCATTTCCGCAGCCATTTCGTCATCGGACGGGGCGCAGAGATAAGCCCCTTCGTTTTCTCCCAGACTTACCTTTGAACTGGCAATAATGGGCGCAAACAGCAGCTTATTATTCTGATTATAAATACTGGCCACCTTCAGCACATCGTCGGTGCTGCGATGACCAATGACAATCGGAAAGCCCTGTTTTTCTGCGATCATGGTCGCCACTTCCACTGCTGTATTGGTATTATTGCCGTCATCATTATAATTGATTTCAATGGTCTGATTTAGAATACCACCCTGTTCATTGATTTCTTTGGCGGCCAGTTCGATTCCATTTTTGAAAGAAGCGCTATAATCTTCAGAAAATGGATAAACCACATCCACTGACAGGGTGCTTGTTTTAGTAGTTTTGGCGGTACAACCAAAACAAAGCACACTGCCAATGACGAATATAGCGAGGATGGATACGATCATCCGATTTTTTTTCATAACCCTCTCCTTACGTTTTAGGTAATCCGGTAATTGCAAAAGTGCCGTGAGCTTACCGATAAGCTTAAACTAAATAAATGCTGAAAACAAAATCAAATGCTTGTCATTCATTTTTATCAGCAGGTTTTTCATCTCCACGAAAGGCAGTTTCAGTTTTTCTGCCATTTCGGTGGTGGTAAATCTTCCGGAATAGCTGAGTATGTCAATTTCGGTTTGGTTGAGCGAATCCAGATCCATCATTGAAAAATCCGGAATTTTGTGGATAATCCAGTTGTTTTTCTCTGCCTCACTGAGTTCATGCCATTCTTTCAAAATACCCTTATATTCAATCAGCTTTTTATAGTACGCCACCATTACTGGGTCTTTGGCATAAATAAATTTAAGGTATCCGGCAGCAATGCCGTAGTTAAAAGCCAGGTTGAAGTCTGCTCTGATCCGTTCTTTGGGAATCAAACCTTTTTCATACTGGTCTTTCATTTTATTGGAAACCGCAGTAATAAGACGGGAGCGACCCATACAGATTTCCGGCAGAGACAGTTCCTGGGTATGGTTCACAGGGAAGTCCTCCAGGTTGGTAAGACATTCCCGATCTTCCAGAACAATCCCAAAGGTTTCCGGGTGATTGTAGATCTGCGTTCCAGGCAGAGGCATCATAAAGGTTGTTGATAAATCCAACATTCCTGGAGCTAAATCCAGGAGTTCCAGGACTTTTTCGGTGGTTTCCTGAAGCGTTTTTGCTGTTTCGAAAGCTCCGCCGATAATATAATTTCCGGTTAACTGGGGCAATCCTTCGGCATAACAGATTTCCACCACTTTTTGGATGTCCTCTGGTCTGGCCTGTTTTCCATAGGCCTTTAGTATCGCTTCCACCCCTGACTCCATCCCGATCTGCATCCGGACCATCCCGCTGTCAATCATTTCGCGGATCAGTTCGGGATGCTTTACCAAAAAACCGGGATGTCCTTCACAAAACCAGACAAAGTCATAATTTTTCCGAAGGGTTCGGAGTCCGGACAAAATCTTTTTCAATCGCACTGGGTTGGTGGTAAAGGTATCATCGCAAAAAAACAGGTAACGGGGACGCTGACTGTTTTTTATGCGCATTTCGATTTCGTTTAGTACTTCTTCTGCCGATCGCATTCTCAAATTCTTGGAATTCCCGCCCTCAAAGCAAAAAGCGCAGCGATAAGGACAGCCCCTGGCGGTAATCACCGACAACAGTGGTCGTTCCTGATAATTAAGCACATCTTCATTTCGAGGCAATTCGTATTTTGAGAAATCTTCCAGATAAACGTAATCGGCATTTTGATCAGGCCGGATTTCGCCCTGAACAAAAACCTCTGCTCCCCTGACCTTGGCATTTAACCAGGATAACAGTGTTTCTTCCCCTTCGCCTTTGATAATCGCATCAGCTCCAAAGGTCTTCAAATCTGCACTGGTCATGTGCAGGGTTTGAGGACCGCCCAAGAGCACATAAAAATCATCATTTCTTTTTAAATAGTTGATGATAGCCGCCACTGCCGAACGATTATCAAAATCACAATAAAAACAGACTGCAAATAGGTCATCTTTCATTTTTTCAATGATTTTCACCGCATCGGTGGTAATCCCAGTGTAGGCGGTTGCCTCAAAACCATTGCCATTGAGTTGGGCGGTCAGAGTTAAGATCCCCAGATTTTCGATCATTTCAAAGGTTCGTCCCCGGACCATGCGCTGCGTATAAACCAGTAAAATCTTTGGTTTGTTGGTTACGGTTTCCGATATAAAATCCACTTATTCCCCTCCATTTTATTCAGGGATTGGGCTGCCTTACCATAAAAATCCGGGTTCTTTTCCTGAGGATCCAGATTTTTTCTGGCCTGCTGTAGTACATCTTTTTTCGATAATCGTCCGTTGCAGAGTTTCAAGAGGGTATAGTCGATTTCATCCAGCGTTTGATCAAATATCTGCGGTTTTTCGGCGGTAACATCGGTATATAACCACAATTCAAAGGTTCGGTGGACAATAGCGGCTTCATCATTTCTTCCTACTTGAGCATTGATAACATACTCATCCGAGGCCCGCATTTTCCAGTAAGCATCATCAATCGGAATATTTTTATAGACATAATCATTCCAACGGGTAAATACCCCATATTGGCGGCCGAGTCGGTAGGAATCCAGAATTACTGCTTCCGGAATTTTTCCATCAAAATAAATTTTGCGCATTTCATTCTGCAGCCGCTTATTGGCCTGCAGGCGAATATTGATCAGATCGGTAAAATCCAGTGCTTGGGTTCGAGAAAGAGGAATATCCTCATTACAGCAATCAATCAGATCCTCATAAATTTCCATGCCGAATTTTTCGGGATTAAGGGTAATGGGTGTTTTGGGATAAGGTAAAAATGAAAAATAAGCGGTTTCGAACTGACCCGGGGCATTATGGAGCAGCTCCATAATCAAATCTTCTGATTCTTGAATGGTGTCCCTCGTTTCATGGGGCCCACCAATAATAATATTGCCGGAAATGCCATGAATTCCTGATTCCACGCAATGATCAATGACATCCACGGCCATTTTTCGCGTTATTTTTTTATTATAACTTTTTAAAACCTGATCACTGCCGGATTCCAATCCAAAAAAAATCTTTTTAAGACCAGCATCTGCCAGATTCCTGGCCATCTCCCGATGCTTGTCAATGGTTGAAATATGGGCGCTGGCAAACCAGACAAAATCATAATCTGCCCTGATTTTGTTGACTTCTTCACAAATATAATCAACCCGTTTATGATCCAGGGTAAAGGTATCATCAAGAAAATTAATGTAATTGATGGCTGGGTTCCGTTTAAAGTTCGCTCTGATTTCCGTCATCAGCGAAGGCACCGAGTGACGGCGAACCCGTTTAGCATTGGCACCTTCATAGCAAAAGGTACAGCCAAAAGGACAGCCTCGTCCGGTTAAGATCGGCAGCAGTCCGTAATATTTATAATCGTTGGTCAGGGTTATATCCGGCCAGGGAATATCATCCAAATCTTCCGGTGGCTTTCTTGGTTCGGTTTCCACCAGTTTTCCGTCTTCATCCCGGAAAATAATCCCCTGGATATCGTTGAGCGCTCCTTTTTTTTCGATAAAAAAATCCATCAGTTCCAAAATGGTTTCCTCACCCTCACCGATACAGGCTGCTTCGATCGCTGTTTCTTTTAAAAAATCGGCATCCATCCCGGCAGTTTGAGGGCCTCCCGCCAATAAAATAAGTTCTGAATACTGCTTTTTTACTTCTTGTGAAAAAGTCTTAACCCAGTGAATATTGTTAAAATCACAATAAAAACCGATGATTTTCGGCTTATCTTCTTTTTCCATCAGTGCCTTGACATAATCCATGGCTTCTTTGGCATAACCTTGAAACATCTCGACTTGATAACCTTTTTTTGTTAATAATTGGGTCAGGATATTCATTCCCAGATTGCTTCCGGGAATATAACCGCTGACATAGCGGTGTGATTTGATCAATAATAGTTCCATGTCTCTCTCCCCCTTTGAAGTGCTGACTGTAGCCATCCAGTCAGCACTTCGAAGGGGAAAATCCCCTTCAGTGTTTAATTTAGGCTCTCGCTGTTTGTGTTGCTGTAAATGCGTAATCCACGCCTACAATACTTAAACCACCGGCAGCCTGATCCAATTGATCATCACTGATTGGTTGTTTAGCCTGAGCTTCTTTAAAAGCTGCATCAAACTCTGCTGCGGTAACACTGTAACCCAATTTTGCAACAACTGCAGCAAATTCTGCTTCAGTTTTAGCACCATCAAGTTGTTTTGCTAAAGCCTCATCGGTTAATACTTTTGCGGCTAATGCTTTTGCACCATCAATACTCATGTTCGTCCTCCTTTCCAAACGATTTTGGCTAAACTATAAAGTGAGTCAGCCAATATTTAAAATTAAATTGATACAGAATATCAACTAATTTTCCATGGAATTCCGCCTGGTTTTGATAAGGACCACCAAATAGTGAAAACAATTCGGTTTCGATATCGGCCAGGTTTCTTTTACCGGCACAGCGCAACAGCAACTCATACTCCAATGGTGAAAGTGCCATGCCATCCAATTTTGGGAACCCTTCAGTAAAAGTCATGGTTCGCCAAAGTTCAAACGTTCGTTGGGGGTAATCTCTGGTAAAATCCAGAGATTGTTCAAAGTCCTGTCCCTCATTTAAATAGAGAACATAGTAATATTCATAGGCTCTTGGATTGGCGGAAATTTCCTCAAACCATCGGCTCCTGATTCCATAATTCAGAGCAGCTTTAAATTGCTTCATTACCACTTCGTTTTTCAATTCATGGTTTTTAATTTTCTTTTGCATACTTTGACGAATGATCTTATTGAGTTCCTGACGGTTTTTCATGACCTGATCCTGACTGCATCCCACCGGTGTCACAAATGGGTAATCATCACTGGAAAGATGACCGTCTTGGTCATGAAGCTGTAGCTTGAATTTTTCCGGATTATTTAATATTGCGGTGCCCGGATAAGCTCTTAAAAATCCGGTGATGATATCAATGACTCCGGGAGCTTGATCCATCAGGGTTTGGATGAGTTTAGTGGTTGCTCCGGATTCTTCCTCAGGCCCGCCAACAATAAAATTGGTGGCAATCTGGGTCAATCCACAATCAGCTGCATAGGACACAAATTCAATAATATCCGTTATTTTTACATGCTTGTTGTACTGATCGATGACCTTCTGATCTCCGGATTCAATGCCAATCTGCAACCGGATCAGCCCAGCCTCAATCATCGTGGGCAGGATATCCATCCAATTTTTTATTTGCCCCACATGGCATTCGCAATACCAGACCAGATCCCGGTTTTTTCTGATTTCTTTCATCCTTTGACAAAATTCTTCAATCCGCTCTCTGTTGAGGGTAAAGGCATCATCCATGATAATAATATAGCTTAAATCAGGATTGTTTTTTAAGTTGAGTTTAATTTCATCGAGCACTAACGGGATGCTTCTTAGCCTTACCTTTTGTTTGCCAGGACTGGGTGCGCAGTAGGCACATTGATAGGGACACCCCCTGCCGGTAAAAATTAGTTTGCCATAGGGGTGGTCGCTATGCAGGGAGGTATGGTAAGCCGGTAGCGGCAACCTATCCAGATCTGCGATGATTTCCGGCAGCGTTTCCGTAAAAACCCCGTCTTTAATCATGACCAAACCTTTGACGTCGCTTAACTCGCCATTTTCTTTTAATATGGCATTTAAGAGCTGCGGCAGCGCGTTCTCACCTTCGCCTCTTAACAGATAATCGACCTGGCTTTTTTCCAGAAATTCGCTTCCTAATCCAATACTTTGGGGGCCGCCAACGATAATGGGAATGTCCCATTTTGCTTTTATTTTTTTTGCGAGATTTTCAATCAGTTCGCGATTGTCAAAATCACAGGAAAAACCAATGGCCGCTGGTTGGTTCTTTTCTATTTCTGACATGAGTTTTTCTGGTTTTCCATGAAAAACAAGAGGCTCAAAGCCAGCCACTTCCAGCGCGCCGGCCAGATAGAAAAGCCCCACATAGTCATGAGCATTTGTTTCGTATTTTTTTGATACATTACAAAGGAGTATCTTCATCTTATTACCCATTTTCTAGAATGGAACCACAAGAAGCCAATATTTTTTATCAAAAACTTTCATGGTT
The DNA here is from genome assembly GCA_022013395.1 of Acetobacterium sp. Classification (GTDB taxonomy): domain Bacteria; phylum Bacillota; class Clostridia; order Eubacteriales; family Eubacteriaceae; genus Acetobacterium. Next base: position 320 of record JAKLQL010000115.1, on the reverse strand, counting down.
TCTATGATCCGTTGCATCAATTCATCACGGCTTTCTTCAAATGGTTTACCAAATCGGTCATAGAGGATGTCAGCAATGGTCACGATGGTACTTTTGCCGGTACAGTATTTCATGATCTCATATTCAAAAGGTGATAAAGCTTCACCCCACAATACCGGATAACCCTGGGAAAAATCCATATCACGCCACATTTCAATCATTCGCTGGGGTCGCCAGTTTGGTAGTTCGACCGGATCTACATCCGCAACCCGGCTGGCGGATTCCCGGGCCAGCATGGTGTAATAGGCTGTTAAGGTCGGCTTATGGTGGGAAATAATATT
>JAKLQL010000114.1 GCA_022013395.1 Acetobacterium sp. | reverse complement strand
GAAAATCCGGAAATGTTTGCCAGCAACAAAGCTGTCAGTGATCTTGTTGCAAGTGAAGGGGTATCAGCCCTGCCAATTGTCGTCGTTGATGGCGAAATTAAAACTAAAGGATCATATCCCTCGAATCATGATTTGGCAACCTGGGCAGGCATGTCCAAAGATGAACTGGTGATGATGATGATGAAAGCAAAGATGGCGAATAAAAGCTTTTGCGGCGGAGATTGTTGTTAAAAACCTTGACAAATGCGACAATTTGACATATCATATGACTATAAAGTGATCTGAACTTTATGAAGCTACTGAAGACATAGCATCACAAATTATTAATGAAATGGAGAATTGAATATGAGTAAAGTCGAAATATTTGAGCCAGCAATGTGTTGTTCAACTGGTGTTTGTGGACCTGGAGTTGATCCCGAGCTATTGAGAGTTTCAACATTTCTAAATGAGCTGGAAGGTGAAGGTAGAAAAATCAGCCGTTATAATCTTTCCAGCGATCCAATGGCATTTGTGACCAATAAAGAAGTCAATGATACGATCGCCAATGAGGGCACCGAAGCACTGCCGATTACGGTAGTAGATGGTGAAATCAGACAAAAGGGATCTTACCCTTCCAATGCAAATTTTGCAGAATGGGCCGGCATGACCCGGGAAGATATCATCAAAATGGTGCAAAAAGCCCAAAAACCAGCTGATGGCGGCTGTGGATGTGGATGTGGCGATAGCAACAGCGGCTGCTGTTAAGTAACAATTATTAAATTAAAATTAAAGGGACGTGAACTTGCGTCTCTTTTTATTTGTCCCAAATTAGCATAAAAAATACCGATTAAAAGAGGATTCCTTCAATCGGCAATAGGTTTAGTTTATTTATGGCGTTTGGTTAGTTCCTGGAACAATGATTCCAGATCAACATTCTGATTGTTGAGCAAAACTAACAGATGATAGATCAGATCCGAGGCTTCATAGATCAGCTCATCAGGATCGTTGTTTTTGGCGGCAATAATGGTTTCTGCCGCTTCTTCACCGATTTTCTTGCAGATCTTATCAACCCCTTTTTCAAACAGGTAATTGGTGTAGGAACCGGCAATCGGGTTGGTTTTTCGTTCCGCAATCAGATCATAAAGCATGGTCAGGATTTCCATATTACCCAGGTTGGCTTCTTGATCGATGGCCAGACTGCGGTAGAAACAGGAGGTGTTACCGGTGTGACAGGCTGGTCCTTCCGGGTTAACTTGGAGCAGTAGGGTATCACCGTCGCAGTCGTAGTTGATTTTAACCACTGCTTGTGTGTTGCCGGAGGTTTCGCCTTTTATCCATAATGACTGGCGGCTGCGGCTGTAAAAGGTGGCTTTTTTAGTTTCAATGGTCATTTTTAACGCTTCTTCATTCATCCAGGCCATCATCAGTACCTGACGGGTTTCGTAATCCTGAACAATGGCCGGTACTAAACCAGCCTCGTTGTATTTAATATTTTCTAAATCCATATTCTGCCTTTCTATACCCGTCTCATGGGTATCTGCTGGTCATGTAAGTAATTTTTCAGATCAGCGATTGGTATTTCTTTGTAATGAAAAACCGAAGCAGCCAGGGCAGCATCGGCACCGACTTTTAATACTTCGGCAAAGTCTTCCATTTTCCCGGCACCGCCGGAAGCGATAATCGGAATGGTCAGCAGACTGGACAGCTTTCGGTTTAATTCCAAATCATAGCCTTTTTTTACCCCATCAGTATCAATGGAGTTGATGCAGATTTCACCAGCGCCCAGATCCTGACCTTGTTTGGCCCATTCAATGGCGTCGATACCGGTATTTTCACGACCACCTTTGACATAGACATCCCAGGAGCCCTTGTTATTACGCTTGGCATCAATCGATAAAACCACACACTGGGCCCCAAACCGCAGCGCTGCGTCTTTGATCAGTTGAGGATTTTTGACGGCCGCGGAGTTGACGGACACCTTATCGGCGCCAGCCATCAGCACTTTGCGGAAATCTTCGACCTTGCTGATCCCGCCGCCGATGGTAAAGGGGATCCGGATGGCTTCGGCCACCTTCTCAACTATATGGATAAAGATATCCCGGTCTTCATAGCTGGCAGTGATATCGTAGAAAACCAGTTCGTCAGCACCCTGCTCGGAGTAGTAACGGCCTAGTTCCACTGGGTCAGCCACGTCCTGAATGTCCTGAAATTTTTTACCTTTTACCACCCTGCCATGATCGACATCAAGGCAGGGGATGATTCGTTTGGTCAGCATGATTTAAGTTCCTCTTTCAGCAGTTTTTCCAGATCGATGGCGCCTTCATAGAGGGCTTTGCCGGTGATAGCTCCATACATCCCCATTGCTTCAAGACGAATCAAATCGGCTGATTTGGAGATCCCACCGGAAGCGATGATATCCATTTTCAGGTTGTCGTTAAGTACTTGAAGCATCTCAAAATTGGGGCCGGTCATCATCCCGTCCTTGGAAATATCGGTGTACACCAAAGTAGACAAACCCAGCTTTTCCAGGTTACTGGCCAGTTCCAGGGCTTCGATGTTGCTGCTTTCGACCCAGCCTTCGGTACAGACCAGTCCATTTTTGGCATCGATGGAAACACAGACCTTGTCATCGTAAAGATCCAGGAGTTTGACGATAAAGCCGAAATCTTTAACCGCCTGGGTACCGATAATAATTCGGGATACGCCGCTGTCGATGTAGTCCTTGGCGATTTCTAGGGTGCGGATTCCGCCCCCCAGTTCCACCGGGATATCCAGGGCAGACACGATCTCCTTAACCAGCTCCAGATTTTTAGGCTGGCCGTCAAAGGCGCCGTCCAGATCGACCAGATGGAGATACTGGGCGCCCTTAGACTGCCACTTTAAGGCGACGTCCACCGGGTTGTCAAAATAAATGGTTTCGGCATCTTTCTGTCCCTGCATTAAGCGGACGCACTTGCCGTTTTTTAAATCGATGGCAGGAAATACAATCATGATATCATCTCCTTAAAGTTTTTTAGTAATTGCAGCCCGACGGTAGAGCTTTTTTCGGGGTGAAACTGCATCCCGATGACATTGTCTTTCTGGACGATGCCCGGCACCTTGACGCTGTATTCGGCATAGGCCACGACATCGTCAAAATGTTCCGGTTTGGCATAGTAGGAATGGACAAAATAGACATAATCCTTAGTGCCAATGTTTTTTACCAGCGGGCTTTCCCGGTTGATGATCAGGTTGTTCCAGCCCATATGGGGAATTTTGATCCCCGGCGCATCAAATTTAACAATTTCGCCGGGAATATAAGAGAGACCGGCGAATTCGCCATCTTCATAGCTTTTATCAAACAGCAACTGCATTCCCAGGCAGATCCCCATCAGGATTTTGCCCTTTTGAACGTTGGCATTTAAGGCATCAATCAGATCAAATTTTCTAAGGTTGTCCATGGCATCCGAAAAGGCGCCAACGCCTGGCAGGATGATGGCATCGGCCGCATCCAGGACTTTTTTATCCCGGGTGATGGTTCCTTCCAGACCCACGTCACCCAGGGCCGTATAAACATTTTTTAAGTTTCCGACATCGTAGTCGACAATTGCGATCAAGGGTTGTCCTCCTGTTATTTTATTAATCAATTAGATAATTGCAAAAAGAATAAGCATCAAACAGATAGCGCTTTGGGTTCAGTTTCCACAACGAGAAGAAATCGCTAAGTGAATTTCTTCTCGTTCGCGGGCAGTCGCCAACTACAAGCAAGCTTGTGATTGGCTCGTTACCATCGCGAAAATGATTTTGTAACGTGTAGGCGAACAGGCGTTAGCCTGTCCGACGTACAGTGTAAAAATTGTTTCGTGCGAAACTGGATACAAAGCTCACGTCATTTCGTAATTGCTATTCAATAATTCCTTTGGTAGAAGGGATTTCGGTGTTGCCGGCTTCGATGGCGCAGGCACTTTTTAAGGTGCGGCCCAGGGATTTAAAAATCCCTTCGACAATATGGTGATTGTTGGTGCCGTAAAGCGATGCCACGTGAAGGGTCATTTTGCTGTTGTGGGTAAAGGCCACGAAAAATTCTTCCAGCATTTCGGTTTCAAAGTCGCCGATGAATTCCCGGGTCAGGGGTACATCAAAGACCAGAAAGCTGCGGCCGCTGATATCCACACAGGTGCGGCACAGGGCTTCGTCCATTGGCGTAAACGCAAAGGCATAGCGATTGATCCCGGCCTTGTCGCCCAGGGCTTCATAGAAAGCCTTACCCAGCAGAATGCCGATGTCTTCAATGGCGTGGTGATTGTCGGCTTCGTCGCCGGTGGCCGCGATGGTCAGATCAAATTTGCCATGTTTGGTAAAGAGGGTCAGCATGTGGTCAAAAAAGCCCACTCCGGTGTTAATATCAGCAAGTCCAGTGCCGTCAAGATTCAGAGTCAGGGCAATGGTGGTTTCGCTGGTACTGCGATTTAATGTAGTGCTACGCTTCATTGTACACGACCTCCTTGATAATTTCCAGAATCTTTTGATTTTCCTGGGGTTTTCCCATCGAAAACCGAATGCTGCCGGGATTAGACTGGGATTCGGCAAAGCGTTTGATTAATATATTTTTTTTCAGCAGACCCTCAAAAATGGCTTCGGCTTTAGTGGTTTCAAAATAAATGAAGTTGGAACCGGAAGGGAAAACAGTAATTCCTGGCAAGCCTTCAAGCACCGCCATGGTCTTGAGCCGCTCAGCTTTTAAGGTTTCCAGATTGCGTAATATTTCAGTCCGGTTTTTTAGGGCGATCACCGCCAGCTTCTGAGTCAGTACGTTGAGGTTGTAGGGACCTTTTACCTTATAAAGAATATCGATGACATCCTGATTGCCGAGGGCATAACCGCAGCGGATACCAGCCAGACCAAAGGCTTTAGATAACGTCCGCAGGATTAACAGCCGAGGATATTTTGCCAGCAGATCGACGTTGGATTCACCGAAAAATTCAATATAAGCTTCATCTAAAACCACCAGGGAAGGCACCGCATCCAGCATTTTAATGATGTCATCCTTGTCAAAGATATAACCGGTGGGGTTGTTGGGATTACAGATATAGAGAATCTTAGCCTGATTGTCACAGGCAGCCGCAATCAAACCATCCACATCAGGAATATGTCCTGGCAAATCTTCCACCATGATATGTTTGGCATTAGAAATAGTCGCCCAGATGTCATACATGGCAAAGGATGGGGTATGGGAAACCACCACATCACCGGGATCCACAAAGGCCTGATTGATCATCGCGATCAGTTCGTCAGAACCGGAACCGCAGATAATGCCGTTCTGGGGAACCCCGGTATAATCGGTAAGTTCATCCAGTAATTCAGGGAAGCAGGCTTCCGGGTAGCGGTTTAAATCGGTGTTGCAGATGTCGTCGCAAAATTTTCGTTTTAACTGCATCGGGAAGTCAAAAGGACTCTCGTTGGCATTGACCACAATATCATATTGAGGGGCGTCAACCTTATAGGCAACCAGACTTTCAATATTTTTTCGAACCAATTTTTCCATTAGTTTTCAAACCGCCTTTCAACTGCTTTAGCGTGGGCATCCAGCCCTTCCGACCGGGCGAAGGCCGCAATTTTGGTATAGACATCACCCAGCGCGGCCTGATCATAGGAAAGAATGCTGGACTTTTTAAGATAATCATAAACGCCCAATGGTGACGAGAATTTGGCAGTACCCGAGGTGGGGAGAGTGTGGTTGGGACCAGCAAAATAATCACCCAGGGGTTCCGGGGTGTAGGCGCCCATAAAAATGGCACCAGCATTTTTTACTTTTTCCAGGGAGTCCATCGGGTGTGCAATCAACAGTTCCAGATGCTCTGGGGCAATCTGATTGGACAGCTCAAAGGCTTCGTCCAGATCCTTAACGATAAAGACAAACCCAAAATCATCCACCGATTTTTTAGCGATTTCTTTACGGTTTAAATCTTCGCTAATCTGGCGGTAGACTTCTTCGATGACCTGGTTGCCCAGCTCTTCCGAAGTGGTCACTAGAATCGGCATCGCCAGTTCATCATGCTCGGCCTGGGACAGCAAATCAGCAGCGGCGTAAACCGGATTGGCATTTTCATCGGCAATGATCAGTACCTCACTGGGGCCGGCAATCATGTCAATGTCGACCTTGCCAAAGACTTCTTTTTTAGCAGTAGCCACATAAATATTACCGGGACCGACAATTTTATTAACCGGTTTAATGGTTTCGGTGCCATAGGCCAGGGCAGCAATGGCCTGGGCTCCACCGATTTTATAAATTTCGTGAACGCCGGCAATTTTGGCAGCGGCTAAAATTGTCGGATTAATTTTTCCGTCTCGTCCCGGCGGCGTAACCATTACCAGTGATTGAACCCCAGCAACCAAAGCCGGAATTGCATCCATTAGTACCGTCGACGGGTAGGTGGCTTTTCCACCGGGGACATAAAGTCCCACCCGTTCAATCGGGGTAATGTGCTGACCGAGGATCACCCCGGGTTTGGGCGCATAGGTCCAGGTGGTTTCCAGCTGTTTTTCGTGGAAGTCCCGGATATTCTGGGCCGCTTCCCGGATAATCGCCAGCAGTTCGCTCGGAACCGTTACAAAGGCTTCGTCGATTTCTGCTTCGGTAACCTGCAGGTGGGTCAGCACACAGTGATCCAGCGCCTGGGTATAATACAACAGAGCTGCATTCCCTTCTTTTCTGACCCCTTTGATAATTTCCAGCACCGCGTTTCGAATATCTTCCCGCTCGTCATCGTTGCGTTTTAAAATGGTGTCAAGATCCATAGTTTTTTTATATTTGATAGTTTTCATGTTATTCCTCTCTACGTTATAAATAACAAATTGTAATACTTCGAACCGTACCGACAATTGTTATATCATGTTGTGTGCCTCAAGGCGAACAGTTGCTTGATTGAAGTAATACTATATCGAAACTGTATTGCAACTGTACGAATTGTGCGTATTCAACAGGTTAACAATTGGTCGGTACCAGCTTTCGTCGATACCCTACTAAACCTACAGTTGGTTTTCGAAGGCCTTGATAATCGGGTCGATCATTTCCCGTTTGGTTTTCAGGCTAACCTGATTCACAATCAGTCGGGAGCTGATCTCACAGATTTCTTCCAGCACCGACAGGCCGTTTTCTTTAAGGGTACTGCCGCTTTCGACGATATCGACGATACAGTCAGCCAACCCGATCAGCGGCGCCAGCTCCACCGAACCGTTGATTTTAATAATGTCAACCAATTGGTTTTTAGTGTGAAAATAGTCCTTGGCGATGACCGGATATTTGGTGCCAACCACCATTTTCTTGCCGTAGGGGATGGGGCGGTTTTCAAAACCCGCCACACACATCTTGCATTTGCCGATGTTTAAATTCAACATTTCATAAACCTGAGCCGGGTGCTCCAGTAGCACATCTTTGCCGACGATGCCGATATCGGCGGCTCCTTTTTCGACATAAGTGGGAACATCAGGCGATTTAACCAGAAAGAATTCGATGGTGCCGGTGGTATCGGTAAAAATCAGCTTCCGGCTTTTTTCCGAATAATCCTCGAAGACATAACCCAGATCAATTAACAGTTCAATAGCTTTTTTAGCCACCCGGCCTTTGGCCAGGGCAAAACGAATTACCATCTATTCCACCTCGCTTTCGGTTGGGATCTTGTCAATAAAAAGAAATTCATTATTCTTTTCCAATGACAGTTTTTCATTGCTCAGATAATAAATGCTGGCATTTTTATATAAGGGGTTTTGATGGAGGTTTTTCACCTGGTCGGCCACGGTCGTTTTGACGATTAAGACCTCGGCAATTTTTCCCCCTTGCTGTAATTCATCGGCCAGCTTGTAAGCGGCAAGTTTATCGGTGGTGTCATAAAGAATCACGTGAACCGTTTCATTATCAAAAGGAAGCAACTGGTGCTGTTCCATATAATCAATGACTTTGAGCAGGTCGATGGCAAAACCACAGGCTGGTCGGGGAATCCCAAATTTTTCGGAGAGATGATTATATCGCCCGCCGCTGATCACCGGTTCACCACAACTATTGATATAGCCCTTAAAGTTGATATCGCTGTAATAGTTCATCTGGTTGGTGAAGCCCAGATCAAAGCTCACATATTGGGACAGCCCGATGACTTCCAGATGGGCATAAATCTCGGAAATTTTCTCGACCACTTGGCGCATCTTATCGTTAATGCAGAGGGCCGCCATTTCTTTGGCAACCGCTTTGGGCTCACCATAAAGCAGTGGCAGCTTGAGAATAATCGCTTTTTTGTCTTCAGGCAGAGCCAGTTTCTCCAGATAGTCGGCGATGTCGCCGATATTTTTATTTTCAATGTATTTAAATAAGGTCGTTTTTTCTTTGGTACTAAAGGCCAGGTCGTCAAAAAGAAAATTGATAAAGCCGACATGACCCAGGTCGATATGAACATCCTCGATGCCGTTTTCCAAAAGCGAGCGGATCGCCAGGGCGATGACTTCACCGTCGCATTCCGGGCTGTCATTGCCAAAATATTCAATCCCAATTTGGGTGATCTCTTTTTTGATAATTTCTGGTGAAGAGAAATTGCGATAGATATTAGTTTCATATGAGAACTTGATAATGTCATCGGCATTGGGATGATTCATTGCCGCCATCCGGGTCACTGGTAGGGTTGCATCCGGTTTTAGTACCAGCACCTTACCCTGATGATTCACCAGCTTAAAAAGATCGTCACTGGGGATAGAATCCTCATTCACGTAAAGATCATAGGTTTCAAAGGTCGGGGTGGAGATCTGATGGTAGCCATGAGATCGGTAAAGGGACATCAATTTATCATTAATTTGCTGTAAAGCAAAATAATCCTGATGCTGGATATTTTCAAAGCCGTCAATGGTATAGTTGAAAAGCATGTGAACCTCCTTGTTCAAACGAATACTTCATTACTGTAACTTGATGAAGTGATAAGTCTATTGTAACATTTAAATTAATTTTGTCAAAGTATTTAATTATTTTTTAATTTGTTTTTATTAGTCATGATAATCAAGAATTAATCTTTTAATTATTGTAAAACTTCATTTTCATCAATTTGTAAATAATGATGAACGGTCATGGATTTTGCTGACACTATGTATTATAATATATCTAT
>JAKLQL010000113.1 GCA_022013395.1 Acetobacterium sp. | reverse complement strand
GATGGCACACTTCGCAACGTGTTTCTAATATTTTTTGCCAGTAATTCGATAAAATAATTACGATTCAGTCCCTTTAAGGCAATCTCCCCGTATCGAACCAGAATAACATGTTCCATTAATTTTTTTGCTCCTGTCATCTATTTTTTAGTAGTTAATTTCGAAATTCTAAACTATCGAACAATGATTGCTTTGATGTCGGTTTTCACAAACAGTTTTGCAATAATTATTTTTTTCTTGGTTTAACTAACAGCCGTAAGCCAGTCACCACCTGAGCGATGGCTTCTACAGCTGTATCCACATCGTCTTTGCTAATATCTTTTGAAAAACTGATCCGGATGGTTCCTTCTTTATACTCTTCGGCCAGCCCAATAGCCTTTAAGACATACTGCTTTTCCTTTTTATGGGAAGAACAAGCTGAGCCGGTGGACACAAAAATAGCCTTAGCTTCCAGACTGTGTAGCAGCACTTCGCCCCGCACCCGGTTAAAGGAAATGTTTAAAACATATGGGCTGCCATTGGGCTCGCCATTTATTTTAATATCCTCGACTTTTGCTGTTATTTCTTCGATAAAGTAGTTTCGCAGATTTTGGATTTCTTCATGCTCACCTATGAAGGATTCCTGACGCAAACGGATAGCTTCACCAAAACCGACGATTCCGGGAACATTTTCCGTCCCCGAACGCATATTGCTTTCCTGGCCGCCGCCTCTGACTAACGGTTTAATGTCGATTCCTTTTTTAATATAAACGGCTCCTACCCCTTTGGGACCAAAAATCTTGTGTCCAGATACGGTCATGGTATCCAATTCACAGGCCTTCACATCAACTGGTATTTTCATAAAACCCTGAACAAAATCGGCATGAAAAACGCATTTGGGGTTTGCTGCCTTGATTATTTTTCCAATCGCTTTGAGATCCTGGATGGTTCCCAGCTCGTTGTTCACCCCCATGATACTGACCAATATTGTATCCTCGTTCATGGCAGCTGCCAGCTCATCCAGATGAATGTGACCCTGAGCATCGACACTCAAAACAATGACCTCAATGTGGTGATTTTCATAAAAGGTAAACACATCCAGCACCGATGGGTGTTCAATGGCTGAGGTAATGATCCGCATGCGGTTGCGTTTTTTATTCTCCACGACCCCCTGAATGATCATATTATTACCCTCGGTTCCACCGGAGGTAAAATAGATCTCCTGAGGCTGACACTTTATGTTTTTAGCAATTAATCCCCGGACTTCTTTGACCGCTTGTTCCGCTTTGATCCCCAAACGGTGGAGCGAAGAGGGATTGCCGTAGTTGTTTACCAGGGTGTCCATCATCTTGTCGGCCACCTGGGGATGAACTCGAGTGGTAGCTGCATTATCT
>JAKLQL010000112.1 GCA_022013395.1 Acetobacterium sp. | reverse complement strand
CCGAGGATACCACCAAAACCGTGATCGTGTCCACCGCTAGCCCTTACAAATTTGGCCGTTCGGTTTATGAAAGCATTTTCGGCGATTGTGACTGCAACGATTATGAACTTTTAAACATTCTGGCTGAAAAAACCGGTACCGTTATTCCCCAGCCACTAAAAGACTTGGACAAAAAAGCCAATCAGCATCAGGTTCAATGTGATAAAACGGAAATGTCCCAGGCTGTTCTTGATTTTTTAAAAGATCAGGTGGACAAAAATGATTAAGGTTCAGGTTCCTGGTACCAGTGCCAACATCGGCCCGGGGTTTGACGCCTTTGGCCTGGCGTTGTCAATTTATAATACCTTCAGCTTTGAAGAAAAGAATGATGGCAAGCTGACCATCCGGGGGGTTGAACGGAAGTATCAAAGCGATACCAATCTGGTTTACCGTTCGATGCAAAAAGTGTTTAAAAAAGCGGGTTATCATCCCAAGGGACTTTATATCCATACCGATGTGGATATCCCCATCAGCCGGGGCCTGGGCAGTTCAGCCACCTGCATCGTCGGGGGACTTTTTGGAGCCAATGCTCTGATTGGTTCACCGCTTTCCACGGCCGAACTTTTTGATATTGCAGTAGAGATGGAAGGACATCCAGATAATGTCGCTCCGGCCATCTTTGGCGGTCTGGTGGTCTCCATGAACGATCACGGCAAAAATGTCCATATCAAAAGTCAGGTCCACCCTTGCTATGAGTTTTACGCCCTGGTGCCGGATTTCCCCTTGTCGACATCCGATGCCCGGCATGTTTTGCCTAAAAAAATCAGCTTCAGTGACGCTACTCACAATCTGCCCCGGGCCACCATGACCTACCTGGCCCTGGCCAACGGTTCTGAAGAAATTTTAAAACTGTGCATGAAAGATCGTCTTCATCAGCCCTACCGTAAAAAGCTCATCGCCCACTATGATGTCATTACCAAAAAAGCCCGGGAAATGGGCTGTCTCAACACCTGCATCAGCGGTGCCGGGCCGACTATTCTGGCCATTAATTCAGTGGATAACCGCGATTTCCAAACCGATATGTCTGCTTATTTAATGGAAAAACTACCGGGATGGCAGATCATTCCGTTGGCTCCTGATAATCAGGGGGTTCAAGTTTTGGGAGGTTCAACCATTGATTAAGGATTATCTGATTGTTAATAAAAAAATACTACCAGACTATTATTCCAAGGTGGTGGAAGCCCGGATTTTAATGGAATCCTCCCAATGCAAATCGGT
>JAKLQL010000111.1 GCA_022013395.1 Acetobacterium sp. | reverse complement strand
GAATAAAATAGAAATGCAGTTAACGAGATCCGCTTTCTCGTTTTATTTCTATTTACCTCACAAGACTCCATTTTAAACCTACTTTAACATGAAATTTTTATACTGTCACCTGTTTATGCTATTTATTCATTCTGAATAAAGCTTACGCCAATTATTTTATTTATCTGTATTTAAAAACCATAAAGTTGGGTATAATAAGAACATAAATCTAAACCAACTGGAGGAAGAAAATGGATACTTTAAAAGATGCCAAACGCGTCGGAATAAGAAATATAGTAACGGAAGAACTGATTGCCGTCTATCCTGATAAACCGGTGGGAACCGACGCCGAAATTGAAAAGGCTGTCCGCGACTGGTATTATGGCGAAAACTGTGCCGCTGAAGAAAAAATGCGCGATGCAGTGGTCGAACCGTTAACGGCTGTCGAGCTGGAAGCTTTATAAGCAATTTGGTCACAAAAGCATGATTTAGTGAAAAGGATTGGTAATCTTACCAATCCTTTTCACTTATCTTCATTGCTACATTGATATAAACACAGTTATTCTTATTTGGTAACTCTTTATGCATGAGTATTTCAAACCCCGCTTCTTTTGTCAATGCTGTTAATTCTTTGATGGTAAAGAAATTCATATAGGGGATGACACCCTTTCGACAATTTTTATAAATGCTTTCAAATGAAGTCGTCAACCTTTGTCCCATACAAACCGTTTCCTGAATAAATAATCCGCCTGGTTTCAACAAAGAATTGACACGATTCATGGCAATATCAGGTTTCAAAATATACTGCATGACGTCCACCGCCAGAATCTTATCAAATGATCTGCTGCTCAGATCATTTTCACAAAGGGTTCCTTCATGAAAAAACACATTTCTTACCCCATTAATTTCCGCATTTCTTTTTGCCGCTTCAATCATTCTAGGCGATATATCCAGACCATCCACAGCTTTCACATGGGAGGCAATCTCCATTGAAAAAATACCAGTGGCGCACCCTAAATCCAAAACCACATCATCTGGTTTTAGATACGGACTGACGCCTCTCACTTCATTGGCATAATAAGGAAGACCCAAGTTATCATACTTGACTGCCATTAAATTCCAAAATTCGACCAAGTGATTTAAATGTCGGCTTCCTTTAGTATTATGATTGAACATTTCTTCTTCATTATTTGACATGTTTTATACCTCTTACCCATTCATGTAACTATGAAAATTTTTATACCCAATTTTTCATCTTTTTATCATTTTTTATTATTTTCCATGATTTTGCAATCTTCAAAGATTAAGACGACTCTATCAGTACTGGTTACAGTTGGTCCATTTCCAACAAAACCGATTTGCACAAATACATCAAAACGCTGGACAGGATCGGTTTCTTTGATATCGACAATCAAATATATCTGGCCGGGTTGTTTTACTATCTAGCGACAAAGAAAAGTTGTAAATCGCTGTAAATTGTTCCGATTGTTACTATTACCTCATAATTTCCTGTGTTATATTATGGTTAACCTTAGTAGAGAACCACAGAAAAATCCAGACAAAGACGTCGAAAGAAACTTTCGGCGTCTTTGTTATTTTTATCAATGCATCGCCGAAAGACTCTACAAATTTATCAGGAAAGGACGTTACCAATATGTCAAGAATTAATTATTCATCCGGAGCACCCCTCGAAGAAAAAGTAGGTTATTCCCGGATGGTCCAAATCGGCAATCTGATTATGATCGGCGGAACCACCTCGGTCCAGCCGGACGGCAGTGTCTACGGTGAAGGCGATCCTTACGCACAAGCCAAGTACATTTTTGAAAAGCACGTCAAACTCTTAGAACAAGCTGGCGCGACCCCGGCCGATGTAGTCAAAGTAATGTGTTATGCCACCCGGATGTCTGATTGTGGCGAAATTGGCCGGGCCTACTCCGAGATCTTTAAAGAATTCCGACCGCTTTTCACAGCGGTGGGAACCTCGGAACTCAACCGCCCCTCCCAACTATGTGAGATCGAAATGACCGCAATTATTATTTCTGAAACCAACATTTCTGAAGAAAGCGGGGGTGCCAAATGAACCGGATCAGCGAACATCCCATTCTCGGCCCCACCGAAACCGGGCCAACGGTAACCTTTTTTATGGATGGCCAGCCGATGACAGGCTATGCCGGCGAACCGATTGCAGTGGCGCTGAAAGCCGCCGGTGTGATGATCCACCGCTATACCCAAAAGACCCATGAGCCCCGGGGGATTTTTTGTGCCATTGGCCGTTGCACCGACTGCGTGATGATTGTGGATGGGATTCCCAATATCCGCACCTGCATCACCCCGCTGGTTGCGGGCATGCAGATTCAGACCCAGGATGGCGTCACCCCATTGGAGGTAAGCGAATGAAACGATATGATCTAATCGTCGTCGGAGCCGGCCCTTCCGGACTCTCTGCCGCTATTGAAGCCGCCAAATGCGGGATGAGCGTTGCTGTTTTTGATGAAAATGCTAAACCCGGCGGACAATTATTCAAACAGATCCATAAGTTTTTTGGCTCCAAAGAACATCAGGCAAAAATCCGGGGCTACAAAATCGGTGAAACCCTGCTGTCCCAAGCCGATGAAGCCGGGGTTCAGGTGTTTCTAAATGCCACCGTTGCCGGTATTTATCTGGACAAAGAGGTTCTGGTGCAGCTAAATGGTGCCATGGAGCACTTCAAAGCCGATAGCATCATCGTTGCCACCGGTGCCGCTGAAAACATGGTCACCTTTGCTGGTTGGACCCTACCTGGGGTCATCGGTGCCGGGGCCGCCCAAACGATGATGAATCTTTATGGCATTCAGCCCGGTCAGCGGGTACTGATGCTGGGCAGTGGCAATGTCGGCCTGGTGGTCAGCTTCCAGCTGATGCAGGCTGGCTGTGACGTCGTCGCGCTGGTCGATGCTGCTCCTCGGGTTGGCGGTTATGGGGTGCACGCTGCCAAAATCGCCCGCTGTGGGGTGCCCTTCTATCTCTCCCACACCATTACCAAAGCCGAAGGCAGCGATTGCGTCACCGGCGTGGAGATTTCCCAGGTGGATGAACACTTCACTCCCATCCCCGGCACCGAGAAATATTTTGATGTCGACACCATCTGTCTGGCGGTCGGCCTCTCGCCGATGTCTCAGCTGCTGAAAATGGCTGGCTGTGAGATGGTCGATGATTCCCGGCGCGGGGGCCAGGTGCCGCTGGTGGCTGAAAATGGTGAAACCTCGATCCCCGGGATCTTTGCCGCTGGCGATGTCTCCGGCATCGAAGAAGCCAGCTCGGCCATGATTGGAGGGCGGATGTCCGGTCTGGCCGCCGCCGCTTATCTGGGTTTTGTCAGTGAAACTGACAAGGATCACCGCCTGGATGAATTGGAAGTGGCGCTTGAAAGCCTCCACCAGGGCATGTTCGCTCCCGGCAGCAAGGGCAAAGCCATCGCCAAAACCGACGAAGGCATTGCCGTCTCCCAAAGCCTGCTTAAAAAAGGCTATCTTGATGATGCCGATCTCGAGCGCTTTATTATATCTAATAAAACCAATAGAACTGAAAAAGCTGATCAAAAATCCGGTGTCCATCCGGTGATTGAATGTACCCAGAATATTCCCTGCAATCCCTGTCAGGATGCCTGTCCCAAGGGTTGCATAAAAATTGGCAAAACCATCACTGCCCTGCCCCGGATTGATGAAGACAGCACCTGCACCGGCTGTGGCATGTGCATCGCTTCCTGTTCCGGCCAGGCGATCTTCCTGGTGAATGAAGACTACGAACCAGGCTACGCCAGCATTACCCTGCCCTATGAATTTTTGCCACTGCACCACAAGGGTGAAGTAGGCGCAGCTCTGAGCCGCAGCGGCCAACCCCTGGGCCCCGCCGAAATCATTGCAGTTGCCAATGCCAAGGCCTTTGACCACACGGCCCTGGTCACGATGAAAGTTCCGGTGGAGCAGGCCATGACTGCCCGGTTTTATCAAAGCGTAGCCCCGCAACCATAGAATAGCTAGCAACTTACAAGAAACTGACATCAAAGCAATCGTTGTTCGATTCTTTCGAATTTCGCAATTACTTCAAAATCAAAGAACAGGAGAGCAAAATATGAAATCTATTAATGATCGCTCACAAAATATCGGTCCCTTCATTTCCCAGATCGATGACGGCATCATCATCTGCCGTTGTGAAGAAATCACCAAAGGCGAAATTCGCCAGGCGATTCACGATGGTATGTTTACCGTCAACGAAATCCGACGCTACCTGCGCTCGGGGATGGGGCTTTGTCAGGGACAAACCTGTGGTAAACTGGTTAAAAGCCTGCTCGCCCGGGAACTGGACGTCATCCCGGCACAATTGGATCCGGCTACCAGCCGTTCCCCGGTGCGACCGGTGGAGATGAAAGTATTAGGAAATGAAGAGGTGACTCATGTCTAAACATAATGACGTTATCATCATTGGCGGCGGTATTATCGGTAATGCCACGGCTTACTATCTGGCTAAAAAAGGCCTCTCAGTGACCGTTCTGGAAGCCAGCAAGGACATCGGCATCGGCGGTTCTTCCCGAAATGGCGGCGGCGTCCGGCAGTCCGGTCGGGACACCCGGGAACTGCCGCTGGCAATGTGGGGCATTAAAAATCTCTGGCCAGGCCTGTCCGAGGAACTGGGCGTCGATGTGGAATACACTCAAAAGGGCAACCTGCGTCTCGGCAAAACCGAAGCCCATCAGAAAATTCTCCAGGGTTTAACCGACAAGGCGGTATCCTGTGGGCTGGATGTCCGAATGATCAATGGCGATGAAATCCGGGCGATCAACCCCTACCTTTCCGATGAGGTCACCTGTGCCAGCTGGTGTCCCACCGACGGCCATGCCAATCCCCTGACGGCCACCCTGGGTTACTATAAAAAAGCCCGGGAATTAGGCGTCCGCTTTATTACCGAATCCCCCTGCTTCGAACTGCGTAAAATAAAAGGCGCCATCCGCCAGGTCGTCACTCCGGACGCCATCTATGAAGCCGATAAGGTGCTGATGGCAGCCGGGTATGACAGCCGCAAACTGTTAGCCACGGTGGGGATTGATGTCCCAATGATGCCATTGAAGATGGAATGTCTGGTTACCGAAGCTGAGCCCCCGATGTTTTTACAGATGCTGGGCACCGCCGAAGCCGACTTCTACGGCCATCAATCCAAACATGGTTCCTTTGTTTTTGGCGGTTCTTCCGGTTTTGAGCCCTTCAATAAAGACAATGGCACCCCGATCTCCAGCAGTATTGGTGCCGCCTGCACCTGCCGGGGGATTATGAAATACTTTCCCGCTCTGGCTGACGCCAAAATTGTCCGGGCCTGGGCCGGCTGGCTGGATGATTGCGCCGACCATGTTCCGGTGATCAGCCCGGTGGCCGAAGTTCCCGGCCTGTACATCGCCTGTGCTTTTTCTGGCCATGGTTTCGGGATTGCCCCGGCAGCTGGCTACAACATTGCTGAAATGATTGCCGATGGTCACACCACCATCGATTTGTCCGCCCTGCGCTACGACCGGTTTAAGCCCAAGCAATAAGAAAACCCG
The DNA here is from genome assembly GCA_022013395.1 of Acetobacterium sp. Taxonomy (GTDB): domain Bacteria; phylum Bacillota; class Clostridia; order Eubacteriales; family Eubacteriaceae; genus Acetobacterium. Next base: position 5,995 of record JAKLQL010000111.1, on the reverse strand, counting down.
GCTAGCTAAATGCATCAATCAGAATTTTCTTAAAAATGATTGATTATGTAAAGAAGTACCGATTTTTACTATTCTTTCATTCTGAACTATGGTATATTGTATACACAATAAGTGATACAACCTCATACGCAAAAAAAGACAAGGATGTCGAAACCGAAGTTTCGTCGTCCTTGTTTTTTTTATCCCATCCATTCAGAAAGGAAAGCATACGCTTTGAGTTATTGATATGATTGATCTATTAAAAGAGTATGAATCTTATGATTCATCTCAAAAGGGAAAAGAAAAGATCATTGTCCCTAAACAGCCCTTAATGGTCCAGCATTCTGAGGGTTATCAATTCTTTGACTACCGGGCTTACGGCATCTCCCACTTTTATCGGTTCCGGGTCACCCAGGAAATGATCGAAACCGCTACCATCGTTCCCGATGGCACCGTGGACATTGTCTTTCGCTGTGGTCAGGATCATTTGGATGTGTCCTGCTACGGCGCGGTCCTGAAAATGCACACCATTGACTATGCGTCGATCTTTCATCTGGATGATATCATCTTTGGCATCCGCTTTCTGCCGGGGAAAGCATACTTACCCCAGGGCTACCCCATCGGCAGTCTCACTGAAACATCGATTCCGCTGCCGGAAATCTGTCAGGATCAGGCCATGATGGAAGGCATCACCCGAAGTAACGATTTTAAAGAACAGATTCAATTGTACCTGAATTCTTATATTCCCGATTATCAGAACTATTATAGCCCAGGAACCCGACCGTTCAGTTATTGTATGGTGGATGAAATCACCAAGGTTGTCGGAGTTATTAATGTCAATGACTTAAGCCAAAGCGTCGGCTATACCCCCAGATACATTAACCGGCTCTTTAATAATGAAATTGGTTTACCCCCAAAGACCTTCTCTAAAATCATCCGGTTCCAAAATGTTTTGCTGGCCCTGGGAAAAAACCAGCACATTTCAACCATCGCTGCGGATATGGGTTATTACGATCAATCTCACCTGCTCAAGGAATTTAAACAATTCACGGGAATCTCTCCCCTGAATTACCGCAAATCCATGTCCCAGGGAACGGCCCTCCGGATTTAAAACGGAATCGGCCCCTTTATTCTATAAAACTGAACAAATCTTGCTTTGATGTCTGTTTTCATAACTACAAGCAAACTTGTGACTGGCTCGTTGCCTTCACGAAAACAATTTTGTAACGTGTAGACGAACAGGTGGTAGCCTGTACGTCGTACAGTGGATAAATTGTTTGATGTAAACAGGCTGCGAAGCTCATGGCACTATCTTATTAAACAAAAATAAAAAATTAAGGAGAATCATTATGGAATTATCACGTGTTGAAATTATTACCAATAACTCAAAAATCGAGGCTTTAAAAAATGCCATGGGTAAATATGGCATCACCGGGATGACAATCACTCAGGTATTGGGATGCGGAGTCCAATTTGGCACCCAGGAATATGAAGTCGAGCCTAAAAAAGAACCGACCCTGCTGCCCAAAGATCTGGTGATGCTGGTGTTACCTACCAAAGACGTACCAGCCTTTCTGGAATTTGTCAAAGAAGAACTGTACACCGGCCATATCGGTGATGGCAAAATCTTCGTTTCCACAGTGACCAACGCAATCCGGGTCCGAACCGGCGAAGATGGACTGGATGCCCTGTTCCAGAATGAACTATAATCCCTGTCGATAAGGCAATTACTAAACTGCCATGAGCTTAGCCATCAGTTTCACGAAACTGTTTGTGAAACTGACAGCTAAGCAAACCATTGTTCAATTTCATTAAATTTCGCTAATTACCTGTTATTTCGCCCATGAAAGGAGCTTACCATGACTGAAAAAAAACTCGGCTTGCCCAGCGTCGTCGCCACCGGGGTTGGTGTCGTCGTCGCCACCAGCTGCCTGATCTCGCTGGGGATAGGCTCATCCGCCATTGGAATGACCTTTATCATCTCAATGGTCATCGCCGGCATCTTAAATATTCTTTTTGCCCTCTCGGTCTCTGAACTCAATGCGCTGATGCCTAACTTAACCGGCGGATTGGCCCAGTATACCCTGGCCTGCATGGGACCCTTTGTCACCATCATCGTAATGGTCGGCGGGTATCTGCTCTGCAATACCATCGTCGGCAGTGCCGAGTGTGCGATGTTCGGGAACACCATTGCCAGCGTGCTTCCCGATATCCCAATCCCCGGCAACTACTATAGTGTCGCCCTGATCATCATTTTAATGATTACCAACTTAAACGGGGTGGATGTGTTCGCTAAAATTCAAAACGTGGTGACGTATACCCTTATCGGTTCTTTGGTCATCATGGGACTACTTGGCTTTTTCAAGTTGGGAACCGGCGATGTGATTGCCCAACCCATGGTTTTGTCCACCAATTTCACCGATGTGACCGCCCTTTGCGGGTTAGCCTTTTTCCTCTTCGTCGGCTCGGAATACATTGTTCCCATTTCAAACCAAGTTCAGAATGCCCGGCGGAATGTCCCTTTGGGCCTGATCATTACCCTGATTCTCGTTTTCACGATGGAAACGCTGTTAGTCTTTGGTTTTCATAATTACACCGCTTGGGCAGATCTGAGTGCCAGCACTACCCCCCATATTCTTTATGGCACCATGCTGTTAGGAAATTTTGGTACCATCTGGATGGCTCTGGTTTCAATTTGCGCCGTTACCGGGGTTATCAATACCATCATTTCATCCCTAGCTTATATCGCCGACGGGATGGCCAAAATCAACCTGATGCCGAAAGTTTTTATGAAGACAAACAAAAAAGGTGCACCTTATGTTGGCATCCTCGTCATCGGCGGAATCATGGCGATTATCAATGCAACCGGCTTATCCACCACCAGCCAGTTGTCCTTCCTGATCTTAACTGGTGTGGTCTTCTGGATGGTCGCCTATATTGTCACCCACCTCAATGTGTTGGTGTTAAGGAAACGTCTTCCTAAGGCTCCCCGAACCTTTAAAGTGCCCTTTGGCCCGGTGATCCCGATTGTCGGTTCCCTGGGGATTGTCTGGATGATTTATAACATCTCGTCCGATCCCGTGACCCGACTGAATATTTACATGCTTTGTGGTCTCATCTTTGCTGCCTTGACGGTCTATTCCGTCATCTGGGTCAAGAAGGTCATGAAACTTGACCTCTTCAAGCCGATCCCGCTTAAAAAGGTTATGGCGATGGAAAATGATCTTTACCATGTCTATCACAATCCTAAAACCGGAGATCATGTGCCAAAATTAGAAAAATAAATTTATCAATTTGTTCAAAACATCAAACTATCATTGCTTTGATGTCGGTTTCTACAAACTATTTCGTAACGTGTAAGAATAGTTTGGCGCAAATCCGCAACGAAGCTCACGATAGCTTTGCAATTGCTATTAAATAATAAATAATAATAAAAATTATTTGGAGGTTTATGTTATGAAATTACCTGGAATTGACTTTCTGTATTTAAATGAAGCCGATATGATTAAAGCCGGTGTCAACAATGTTGTGGCCTGTACTGATTGTATGGAAGAATTGTTAAAGCTCTTAGACAAGGGCGATTACCGAATGGGTGGTGACAATGGCAATTCTCACGGTTGTATGATTACCTTCCCGGAAGAACCGGAATTCCCCAATATGCCTAAAAATGCCCCCGATCGTCGGTTCATGGCCATGCCCGCCTATGTTGGCGGTAAGTTTGATGTCGCCGGCATGAAATGGTACGGTTCCAATGTTGATAATCGTGACAAAATGCTGCCCCGCTCGATCCTGATGATGATGTTAAATGATAAAGACACCAGTGCACCCTTAGCTCTGATGTCAGCCAATCTGCTCAGTGCTTACCGTACCGCGGCAATTCCCGGTGTCGGAGTCAAAAATCTGGCCCTTAAAGATGCCAAAGTGCTTGGTATTATCGGCCCTGGGGTCATCAACTCCACTGCCATTGAAACCTTTGCAGCTCTGCGACCAACGCTGACGACGCTTAAAATCAAAGGCCGGGGCCAGGCTTCCATCGATCGCTGCATCGACTATGTGAAAGAAAAATGTCCGCAATTTACCGAAATCATCGTTTGTGAAACCTTGGAAGAATGCGTCCGGGGCTCGGATATTTTAAGCTTTGCCACCTCAACCGCGATGGGTGCGGGTCCTTCGGTTTATCCCTTCGTTGATGAGGCGTGGATTAAGCCTGGAGCGCTCTTCTGCCTGCCTGGCGCCGCTGATTTTACCGATGAATTTATCCAAAGCGACAAAACCAAGCTGGTTGTCGATAATATTTCCCTTTATGAAGCCTGGGCCGAAGAATACCCCTACCCGACCTACAATATCGTTTATATCCTCGGTTCCAAGTTTATGGATATGATTCATGATGGGAAGCTGGAAAAAAACGATATCCATGATTTAGGCGCCATCTTAAACGGCAAGGTGCCCGGACGGGAAAGCGACGACCAGATCATCCTCTACTCGGTCGGCGGGATGCCAGTGGAAGACGTGGCCTGGGGTAAAGAAGTTTACGACTATGCCCGCAAAAACAACATCGGGGTCAATCTCAACCTTTGGGATAAACCTTCTTTATACTAAGTCGATAAACTACCGTACCGACCAATTGATAATCTGTTGTATGCGCGCAATTCGTACAGTTGCAATTAAAAATTCGGCTAATTATAGACGTTTCGTCGCAACTGTTCGCCTTGAGGCACACAACATGCCAACAATTGTCGGTACTAGGTTATCTTTTTTGACAGTCTGAAGTGCCACGGGAAATCCCGTGGCACTTTATTTTATGTGTTAAAAATCGCTACTATCCTGGCCGCTGCTTTTTATTGCTCATAATACCGGGTCGGGAGATTTATTTTATGGATGACGGCTACAATTCTGATGACAAAAACAATTGCACTGCAAAAATAGAGAGCTACCATTTCAGGCATGTATGGATAGGATGCATAGAAAAACAGGGCTCCGGCGATTGATGCCATCGCATAAATTTCTTTTTTTAATACGAAAGGAACATTGCCGACAAAAACATCCCGGATCATGCCGCCACCAACCCCGGTACTTAATCCCATGGCAACGACGAAGAAGGCATTGCTGGCGCCATGCGTCATCGCCATTCGGCAGCCAATGGCCGTGAAGACCCCCAGACCTAAAGCATCGGAGATGACGATGATTTTTTCAAACTTATGGATTTTTTTGTATAAAAAAAATACCACCAGTGCCGTGATAATACTGATGATGGCCGCACTGGGATTAACAAAAGCAGTCGGCGGGGTATTGCCGATGATTAGATCTCTGAAAATACCACCGCCGACGGCTGTTAAGACGGCTAAAAAGATAATTCCAAAGAGATCAAGTTTCTTTTCAATTCCGGTTACAGCACCCGAAATCGCAAAAGCAATGGTCCCTATTAGTTCAAACGAATTGAGTAAAAACATTATTTCTCCTTGCGGTTTTTTGATAAAATGATTGATTGCTTTGTTTAACGATTCGATTCTATTATATCACCGCTTTTTTTGATTGTAAACTAAGATGCACCGACGGAAAAATCCCGCCGGTGCATGTTGATCTTAAACGATTATCTTGCCATCCCAAAGACAGCGCCAGAAATAAATGGAATCAGCCAGATCAGCCAGACAATAATACTTAATTTGTTGAAATTTGCTTTGGCTGTTTCATCATTCCTGACGAGAACCACAGTTGCCCAAATGGCATGGAAAAGCATCAGTAAAATGGCCAGCAAGCCGGTAATACCATGGAAACTAAGTAACGATCCGCCGGAAGCAATTTGACTCATCAGGGTAGTACCGGTCGTATCAAAGATCAAGCCGATATAAAACATCACTAAATGCCATTTTTTAAGGCCGCCTTGAATTTTTTCGCTCCATACACCAATGGTGTAAAATACCAACGCCAATGTAATTGCAATGATTGCATATATTAACATACGTACCTCATCTTTCTCATCTACATGTCAAAATTCATAAACAACTATAGCCCTTTT
>JAKLQL010000110.1 GCA_022013395.1 Acetobacterium sp. | reverse complement strand
GTTTTTTTCCATTTGATCCATATAAAAAGCTTTGTCAAATACGGCTGCTTCAATGCCACTGACAAAAATGATGAAGGGAAAAAGCACTCCCAGCAGCACTGAAAAAATTTTGATGGTTTTATTCAATTCCATACCTCCACATGATGATTGCGTCCATTCCCGTGCCATAGTAGTCTTTCCGTCGGCCTTCACGGGTAAAACCGTTTTTTAAATAAAAATTAATCGCTGGCTGGTTGTCCCCGCGCACTTCCAGAGTCATCCCCATACAGCCTTTCTCAAAAGCCAGCGTCAACATCTCATTCATAATTGCTTGGCCAACCCCAGTCTGTCGGTATTCTTCCAGTACGGCGATATTAGTAATGTGCGCTTCATCAATTACCTGCCAGAAGCCACCAAATCCAATAATTTCGCCATCAGCTTCAGCCACAATATAATTGGAGAGGATGTTTTTTGTTTCAGCCTGATAAGAATCCTGAGTCCAATTATGTTTAAAACAAGCCTCATCCACCTTAAAAACCCCAGACACATCCCGGGATTGCATTAAACGATAGCTGATCATCATTTTTTATGCTCTTCGGCGTAAGAAGGCCGGATATAAAAGGGCTCAACTTCTAGGTAATGACTGGTTTCCCCTTTTAATGCCCGTTCCAATACCAGGGCTCCCGCTGATGACGCCCGATTCATATTGAGATAATTGGGCACGATCCGACTTTCCGGGCACGCGTCTAATAGAGTCTGTGAAAACCGGGGAAGTCCATCTCCTAAAAAATAAATGGTCTCATTCCTCGTTTTTAAAAAAGTAATAAGATCATCGATTTCCAGCACCGAATCGGCCATATCCCGAATCAAACGTCCATCTTCAAAATGGAATACCCCGGTATAGGTCTGATTTCGCTGGGCATCCAGAACCGGACAGATAAGACCATTGGCAAAGGGTATATTCATAGCCAGGCTTTCTAGGGTTGAAACGCCTACCACTGGTTTGTTTAATGCCTGGGCAAATCCCTTAACCGTGGCCATGCCAATCCGCAGCCCGGTAAATGAGCCGGGGCCTAAAACGATGCCAAAAACATCGATGTCCTGAATGGATAGGCCACCATCACTTAATAAATGGTCAATGGCTATCATCAGTTTTTCCGAATGTTTCTTTTGATGATTGATAATCATTTCTCCGACTAGTTTTTCTTCGTTTAATATGGCGACCGATGCCACAATAGTTGATGTATCAATGGTGAGTGTATTCATATTTTCTTTCCTTTTATCTGTATTAATTTCTTAGGCAATTGCAAAAATGCCGTGAGCTTTGTGGCCAGTTTCGCACGAAACAATTTTTACACT
>JAKLQL010000109.1 GCA_022013395.1 Acetobacterium sp. | reverse complement strand
GAATTATGCATCTCATATCCAGATAAATCAAAATCCGAGTAAGCTAGATCACTATTTGAAAATTGATTGTCAAACGTTTGGTTGATTAAAGCGAAATAAAAAATATCAGTCAGATGAACGCCAATTTGAAGTCGGGATTTTACTAATTCAGCAACCAATAGAGTACCTGAAAAACAATCACTCAGCAGGCAACCCAGATTTTTGGAAAGATTACTTTGCAGAGATATCTTTTCTGCAACAAACCCTTTATGCTTAATATGTTCCTGAAATTCAGTTATTTCTGTTCGGCAATTGCACTGGGTGAAACAACCCTGCCATGATTCATTAATCGAAATAAATGTTGGTGAAATTTTTGAGCTTACTGAATTGATCAGCAGTGTTGACATCTTAGTCGAATAGTCGGTATTCCCGAAAATAATAGTAAAGTCTGTCTCTGTACTAAAATCTTCACTCAGTTGAAAGGTTACATCAGGATTGAGATCGGTTAATGTCTTTAGCGCCAATTCCCAGCCGTTCTTGTTCTCAAAAAGGTAATTAATATGACCAATACCAATGGCGGTAAGATAGCGGAGCAGCAGATCACAGTTTTCAACCTGCGATGCACAGATAAGAACCCGGGTAGCTAAAAGTTTCTTTTGACCCAAGCCGCCAATTTCCGGCATAATAATATGGCGTAAATAGCGTTTAATTTGATTTGCGTCTGTTAAGCCTTCAATTGTTTCGGAAGAGGAAGGCTCAGGTTTATTACTATCTGATAAATTCGAATTAGTAACAGTCTGGTCAGTTAGATTTGCCTTTTTATTGGTATAATCATTAATAGCTACGTGCAAAGCATCGGCGGCGATATTTGAACAAAGCAGTTTCTGCTCAGGGAGACCACCTAAAGCTTCAGCCACATCAGCATTGGTTATTTTTAACGCTTCGGCCAAGGTTTTGCCGGTGGCAAGTACCGTCAGCATACTGCTGGCGGCGATGGCCGCGCCACAACCGAAGGTTTTAAATTTAACATCGGTTAAGACATTTTGTTGAACTTTGATATAAATAGTTATTTTATCCCCATCGATCGGATTTCCGGATAGTCCAATGCCATCAGCATCTGTGATACTACCGACATTTCTGGGGTTGGCAAAATGATCAAGAACTGTATCGTTGTACATGGTGTACCTCCACATAAGATAACATAATTATACTATGGAATTAATATGAAATACAACCATGATCTAAAATATTAAGACATGTTTCAACTGGAATATGGAAGTGTTCAAATAGTTAACAAAACTAAAAGAACAG
>JAKLQL010000108.1 GCA_022013395.1 Acetobacterium sp. | reverse complement strand
CACAAGAAAAACACAAAAAGCTAGCGTAAAATAACCGGAAATTTTGCCTGGCGACAATTAAAATTTGAGGAGGCTCTTTTATGGAAAAAAAACCCTTAAGTTCAGGGCTTAAAAAATTCTTTGGTGTCGGGGATCTTGGTTTTACTCTGATGTCGAATGTCGAAGTTTTTTATTTTGCATATTTTTTAACAAACATCGCAAAATTTGATTTGGGAACAACTGCAATAATTATGACCTTAACAAGTACAGTAGATATGGTATTGTCACCTTTCTATGGTGGATTTATTGATGCTCTTAAACCAATGAAATGGGGAAAATACAGATCGTATTTGTTGGTAATACCACCAATCGTCGTGGTTCTCTATACATTGATGTTTACAGTTATTGGGACTGGAATCGTACCAATGGTCATCATCTGTATCGCTTTCATTACTTCACATGTGGCTTGGAACTTCTCTTACGTTGCTAATATAGCATTAATACCAACAATTTCGTCTTCTCCAGAAGATCGAACACAATTATCCGCAACACGAGGCGCTTATGCAAATGTTGGGAAAATTATCTTCTCAGCAATGGGTTTGGCAACTATTATGTGGGTTGGCGGTGTAGTTGGAAATCCAGTACTCGGATTCACAATTTCGGCATTCGCAATGGCTTGTATTTACTGGATCGGCTATTTCATTCACTTCAAACTGACAAGTGGATATGAAGTAACATATGAAGAAGGTGCAGTAAACACTAATATTGCCAAGAAAGAAAAAATAACCATTGGCGATATGGCTAGATCATTAGTGCAGAACCCACATTTGTTAGTATTACTTTTAGCCGATGTCGCACGTTGGACAGTTAACTTTGTCTGTGCCGGTTCGGCAGTATACTTCTTTACCTACGTGGCAAACGATGTTGCAATGTTTAGTATTTACTTATTGGTTGCAAATATTATGGCGGTAATTGGCTCATATTTAAGTAAATATGTTGCCGCAAAATTGTCAACACGAACTGCGGCACTGATTGGTTGCTACGGTTTAGGCGTATTCTTAATCGGCTGTCAATTCGTTGTTGGTAATATCATGCTTGTCCTAATCGTCCTTTCCTGTGCGCAGTTCTTCTTAGGATTCCTATACGCATTGATGGTTGCTTTATACGGTGATGCATCAGTTTACAGTGAATGGAAAACAGGAAAAGCAGCATCAAGCTGGGTTATGGGATTATCGAATTTACCATTGAAACTTGCTATCTTCATCAAAGGTTTGATCATTCCGGCAATGCTGGCTTCAGTAGGCTTCGTTGCAAAAATGGATCCTGCTACTGCCACACCGGAATTAAAAGCTGGTATTACGACTTTATTCTGTACCATCCCAGGTTGTACGGTTCTTGCTGGTGCAGTTCTGTTAACATTTGGATATCGTTTAACAACAGAAAAAGTAAAGCAATATCAGACTGAAATAGACGCAAGAAACAAAATAACAGAATAGCAGAATACGAAGTATAAAAAAGATGACATCAAAATAACTACATAATAAATAAGAAGCCTCTTTCAAAGCAATTGATAGGCTTCTTATTTGTTTAATTAAACAAATAAGAAGCCTATCAAT
>JAKLQL010000011.1 GCA_022013395.1 Acetobacterium sp. | reverse complement strand
TTTGAAGCAGCGAAAGCTTCATCCGGAAACATTGAAGTCGAATTTCAGGCTGTTGATCTCGAAATGCTGATGACTCAGGGCTTGGGTGAAATGGAAGAAGAACTGGAACATTCGCAACTGGAGTTTATTACCCAATACCCTAAAGAGCTTTTTGTCGTAACCGCTGATGGCCGGCTGCTCTGGCGGGTGATTGAAAATCTGCTTTTTAATATTTTAAAGTATGCTCAAAAAGAATCCCGGGTATATATTGAGTTTACAAAGTGTGAAGAAGACAAAACGGGAATGGTGATGTTTAAAAATGTCTCGGCCCAGCCGCTGAATATTTCCCCGGATGAACTGATGGAACGCTTTAAACGGGGCGACGAAACAAGGAACAGCGAAGGCAGCGGTTTAGGACTGGCCATCGCCAAAGATCTGATGACCATCCAACAGGGTGAGCTGAAAATTGAAATCGATGGTGATTTGTTCAAGGCCGCCATTGTCCTTCCGTTGGCAGAATCGATATGATAATCAGTTTCAAAAAGATAGTATCTAATAATGATGCTATCTTTTTTTTATTATGTCAGGAAATTGGGTAAGTAATCAATAAGGCATAAAATAGATAATGAAAAAATAGTGGGTTTGCGCATAAATGACCGAAAATGATTATAAATGAAATAAAATGATTGACATTGACCGGAAATGGTGATATTATTCAGAAAAAGAGGTGAGATCATGATTATTGAAGAACGGTTTGCAAAAATACTTCAAATGGTTGAAGAAAAAAGAGTAGTTACAGTGTTGGAACTGTCAGAAACGCTACAAATTTCAGAATCAACAATCCGAAGAGATTTAACGGCTCTTGACAATAATAAAAAACTGCGAAAGGTTCATGGCGGCGCAACAGCCATTGAGGGAAGATTTGCAGCCACTGATTTTGAGGTTCGCCTCAGAGAAGATCAATATCGCACCGAAAAACAGCAGATCGGAAAATTCAGTGCCGGATTGATTGAAAAAAATGATTTTGTCTACATTGATGCCGGAACAACCACCGAAGCCATGGTTGACTTCATTTATGAAACCGAAGCTGTTTATGTGACCAACGGCATGGTCATTGCCAAAAAACTTGTGCAGAGAGGTTGCCGAACCATTATTGTTGGCGGTGAAATCAAACCCATCACTGATGCGGTGGTCGGAAGCGAAGCTCTGAGCTGTCTGAGAAAATATAATTTTTCCAAAGGGTTTTTCGGTACCAATGGAATCGACATTAAAGCTGGTTTCAGCACGCCAGACCCAACCGAAGCCCAGGTAAAACGGGAAGCCTTCAGTCGCTCTAAAGTAGCCTATGTTTTGGCAGATCCGAGCAAATTTAATTTAACCGCGCCGGTAAGTTTTGGGGCATTGGAGGATGGACAGATCATTACCACCAAGCTTGGCAGCAACGGTTATAAAAAATATACAAAAATTTGGGAGGTGGATGTAACGTGATTTTTACAGTAACCTTTAACCCGTCATTGGACTATGTTGTCGGCTTGGACACCTTTCGGGAGGGCGAAGTTAACCGCAGTGAATGGGAACATATCTATCCTGGGGGCAAGGGCATTAACGTATCAATGGTTTTAAAAAACCTGGAAATCAGAAATATCGCCCTTGGTTTTATGGGGGGATTCACCGGAAAAGAAATTCAACGGAGAGTTAAAGAATTTGGGTGTTATACCGATTTTGTAAAACTCAAATCCGGCACTTCCAGAATCAACGTTAAAATAAAAGCCGATCAGGAAAGTGAAATCAATGGCCAGGGTCCCAATATTAGTAAGCAAGAACTGGCGGAACTGTTTAGAAAGTTGGATTCCATTGAAAAGGGCGATATTCTGGTGTTGGCCGGAAGTATTCCAACGGCGTTGCCGGAAGATACCTATGAAAACATCATGAAATTTTTGGAAAATCGAGGTGTTAAAATCGTCGTCGATGCCACCGGGGAACTATTGCTCAGGGTGGTCAAGTATCAGCCGTTTCTGATTAAACCCAATAACCATGAGTTGGGCGATATGTTTGGGGTCACCCTAAACGGTCGGGAGGATATCATCACCTATGCAAAACGCCTTCAGCAAATGGGGGCGCAGAATGTTCTGGTATCGATGGCTGGGGATGGCGCCATTCTAGTTGATGAAAACGGTAACACACATGAAATGAAACCGCCCCAAGGGGTTGTTAAAAATTCAGTAGGAGCAGGAGATTCCATGGTAGCTGGATTTCTTGCCGGTTATCTCAAAAACCAGGATCTTCAGGAGGCCTTTGAAATGGGCGTTGTAACGGGGAGTGCTTCAGCGTTTTCAGAAACATTGGCCACCAAAGCAGAAGTCATGAAGTTGTTAGATGGATTAAAAAATAAAAGCTAAGGGGGAAGAAAAAAATGCGAATTATTGATTTGTTGAATGAAAAAGGCATCGATCTTACCGGGAAAAAAGCATCAAAGGAAGAAACCATTAAACAATTAGTTGATTTGATGGCCGAAAGCGGAAATATTACCGATAAAGAGATCTTTAGAAAAGCAGTTATGGCTCGGGAAGACGAAGGTTCCACCGGGATTGGCGAAGGGGTAGCCATTCCGCACGGAAAATCGTCAGTAGTTAAAGACGCTGGTCTAGCTGCGATGGTCGTCAGGGAAGGAACTGACTTTGACGCTTTGGATGGAGAACCGGCCTATCTCTTTTTCATGATTGCGGCCCCAGAGGCGGCAAACAATCTTCATCTGGAAGTACTCAGCCGGCTGTCAACCATTTTAATGGATGAACAATTCCGGGCAAAGCTGATTGCCTCAACGGATATTCAAACCTTCTTAAAACTGATTGACGAAAAGGAACAGGAAAAATACGGAGTCGAAGCAACACCGATAAAGCAGGAAACAAAGAGAAGCTATCAGCTACTGGCGGTGACTGCTTGTCCAACCGGGATTGCTCATACCTACATGGCAGCTGAAAGCCTGGAAAGCAAGGCCAAACAAATGGGTGTCACCATCAAGGTGGAAACCAATGGTTCTGGTGGGGTCAAGAATCAGCTCACCGCAGCGGAAATCAAAGCGGCGGATTGCATTATCATTGCAGCTGATACCAATGTCGAAATGGGACGTTTTAATGGAAAACCAGTTATTCAAACCAATGTCGCCAAGGGGATTCATAAACCCCAGGAATTGATTGAAGAGGCTTTAACAGGAAACGTACCGATCTATTCTGGTGGAGTACAAAAAATGAAGAATCCAGTGGCTCAGGTGAGCAAGAAAGCGTGGGTCGTAAGATTTATAAAGATCTGATGAACGGCGTTTCCCATATGCTGCCTTTTGTCATTGGTGGCGGGATCTTAATCGCCCTGGCATTTTTATTTGATGATTATAGTATTAATCCGGCAACCTTCGGCAGTAATACACCCTTTGCAGCTTTCTTAATGAAGGTTGGCGGAACGGCATTTGCATTCATGTTACCGGTTCTGGCGGGCTATATTGCCATGAGCATCGGTGACCGACCAGCATTGGCCGTTGGTTTTGTCGGTGGAATGCTTGCCAGTACCGGTGGCGCCGGTTTTCTGGGCGCGCTGTTAGCCGGTTTTGCGGCCGGTTATCTGGTTTTGG
>JAKLQL010000107.1 GCA_022013395.1 Acetobacterium sp. | reverse complement strand
GTTCCTACGATCATGAAAGTCGGATTATCCTTAGCAATCGCTTTATATGCAGTCTTTGATCTGGGCGTAAATCAGGTTCAGGTCATTAACTACTCAGCCATTGAATTTATCGGCGCGATGCTTCAAGGGTTTATTATTGGTATTGTTATTGGATTTATCATGTCAATGTTTCTTACTGTTTTCCAATTAGGCGGGGAGTTGATTGACATGCAAATGGGTTTGAGTATGGCATCCATGTATGACCCGGCCACCAAGGCCAACATTTCTGTTACAGGTAACCTGTTAACAGCTATGTATGTGCTTATTTTTTTTATTTCCAATGCCCATTTAGCCTTGTTTACGGTTTTGATAAAATCATTCCAGGCAGTTCCAGTTGGAATCGGAACTGTTAGCGACAAGGTTGGTGTCTATTTTATTGAGCTGATGTATTATATTTTTTTATATGCGGTACAATTGGCCATTCCTATCATTGTTACCGAGATTATTGCAGAATTTGCCGTGGGTATTTTAATGCGGCTGGTACCGAATATTAATGTTTTTGTTATTAACATTCAAATAAAGGTTTTTATCGGTTTGATTGTCATTTTCACCTTAATCCCCACATTGGCAAATTTTATGACACAAATGAATCTACTGATGATGGAAAAAATAAATCAGGTGCTGACATTTTTTATATAGTGCTGAAAATCGGAGAAAAAAATGGCTGAATCAGAAAAAACCGAAAAAGCAACCCCCAAAAAGCGAAAAGATGAGCGAAAAAAAGGGAACACCTTTCAAAGCAAAGATGTTGTCAGTGTCGTTCTTCTCTATATGGCATTTTTCATTTTGAACTTACTGGTACCTTTTATTTATTTGCAGATCAAAAATTTATATGTCGCCCAAATGGATAAAATAGTAAACCTGGACACTTTGACCGTTGCTACGGTCGGCCAGCTTTTTCGCGAAATTGCAGTTGTTTTTTTTATTTCGGTTCTGCCAATTGCGGTCATAATCATGGTCGCTGCTATTATTGCATCAGGTGTTCAGACCGGTTTCCTGATTACTGGAGAAGCGCTCAAACCAAAATTCAATCGGATCAACCCGCTTAGCGGACTAAAACGAATGGTTTCACTAAGAGCATTGGTTGAGCTGGTTAAATCCATTATTAAAGTAACGCTGATCATTGGGGTCATTTATACCATTATTTTAAGCCTGATTCCGATGACGCCAGATATGCTGACAACCAGAATCGATGAAAATACGATGTTTATGCAGGATAAGATCATGTCTATGGTACAAACGGTCTGTATGATCTTTGCTGTTGTTGCGATTCTTGATTACGCCTATCAACGTTATGATTATGAAAAGAAATTAAAAATGACCAAACAGGAAGTCAAAGACGAGTATAAACAGACAGAAGGAAATCCTGAGATCAAAGGAAAAATCAGACAAAAGCAACGAGAAATGAGTATGAGTCGAATGATGCAGATGGTACCTCAGGCAGATGTTATTGTCAGAAATCCGACCCATTATGCAGTTGCTTTGAAATACGATATGGATCATGATGTTGCCCCGATGGTACTGGCTAAAGGAAAAGATCATATCGCCTTGCGAATTGTCAAGGTTGGAGAAGAAAACAAGGTGCCTGTGAAAGAAAATAAACCATTGGCAAGAGGCTTGTATGAATCGGTAGAAATCAACGATTACATACCGGCAGAACTCTACAAAGCCGTGGCAGAATTAATGGCATGGGTTTATAGTAATAAAAAGAAGGAAAATATCTCATGAAAATCATTCAAAACCTTGTTGTGTTTTTTATCATTGGAACCATCGCACTGATCATCATTCCATTACCACCATTTATTCTTGATTTTATGTTTATTTTAAGCATGGCCATTTCATTGATTATTCTATTGACAACCATGTATATCAAAGGGCCCCTGGATTTTTCGATATTCCCGTCACTGCTCTTGATCACAACTCTGTTGAGGCTAGCTTTAAATATTTCATCAACCCGACTGATTCTTTCTAATGGTGGACAGGCCGGGCAGATGATCGAAACCTTTGGTACCTTTGTACTGGGGGGGAATGCCGTTGTCGGTTTTGTCGTATTTATCATCATTATTATTGTTCAGTTTATCGTTATTACAAAGGGTGCTGAACGAATCTCTGAAGTATCGGCGCGCTTTACCCTAGATGCGATGCCAGGAAAGCAGATGTCTATTGATGCGGATCTTAGTTCTGGTTCCATCACGGATGTTGAAGCAAAAGAAAGGCGGCTTAAAATTCAAAATGAAGCCGAATTTTATGGATCCATGGATGGGGCAACCAAACTGGTCAAAGACGATGCCATCGCAGCAATGAT
This sequence comes from Acetobacterium sp., assembly GCA_022013395.1. Lineage (GTDB taxonomy): Bacteria > Bacillota > Clostridia > Eubacteriales > Eubacteriaceae > Acetobacterium. The sequence goes on along the minus strand of JAKLQL010000107.1, from coordinate 787 downwards.
TATCGCCGTCGTCAATCTTGTCGGTGGAATTATTATTGGGATGGTCCAAGGTGGCATGGACATTACTGAAGTAATCTCAGTCTACTCCATTGCAACCGTTGGGGATGGCCTGGTCAGTCAGATTCCAGCTCTGATGATCTCAGTGGCAACTGCCATGATCGTTACCCGGGCGGCCTCTGAAAACAACTTAAACGTTGATGTCAGAAATCAGTTCTTATCCCAACCGCAAGTATTAGTAATTGCTGGTATTGGTGTTGCGGCCTTGGCGTTGATTCCGGGCGCACCAGCGCTCCAAATTCTTGTGTTGGCGATTATGCTAAGTGGTTTTGGTCTTCTCATCATACAACGATCTCGAGTGAAAATAGTCGTGGATGAAGCTGAGCAAATGACCCAGTTGATTCAGGAAGAAAGCAGTGAAGTTGATTTTTATCGAAATATTGATAATGTTTATAATATCATTGGCGTAGAACCCATCGAAATGGAGTTTGGTTATTCCCTGTTACCGATGGTCGATGAAGGTAGCTCTGGTAATTTCATCGATCGGATTGTCATATTCAGAAAGCAATTCGCCATGGATATGGGTGTGGTTATTCCAACTGTCAGACTAAGAGACAATGGGCTCATCAATCCCAATCAGTATGTTATTAAAATAAAAGGGGAAGAAATAGCTAAAGGGGAAGTTTTAGTCGGTTACTACTTGGCTCTGGATCCTTCAAACACCAGTGAACGCATTGATGGCATTGAAACTATTGAGCCAGCCTATGGCATTAAAGGAAAATGGATCACC
>JAKLQL010000010.1 GCA_022013395.1 Acetobacterium sp. | reverse complement strand
CAATACTGGTAACCCCTTCTTCCAGGTTCAGATTGCCCAAGTCAGTGGTTATTTCCTGATCCTTAAAAGAAAACCCGGTGGTCTGGTCTTCGGTATACTGGTAGGTCACTCCTTCAGCGGCATTATAGATCGTAATCTGTTTCCCGATTTCTTGCATGTCCATTTCCATCCGGAAGTTGTCGCCTTGGGTAAAGGTAGTGGAAGTAGTGGCGATGCTATCGGCAACGGTGGTTTTAGTGGTCATTTTAAGAGAATCCGGATAATTAAAATTCAGACTTTTGAGGAGTGCAACGCCGCTGAGACTTTCATCCAGGGTGGTCGTTTTTTCCCCAGTGGTTTGTGTTTCGTTGGTTTTAGCATCATTATTGCTACTGCAACCGGCGATTATAAATACAGACAACACAACTAAAAAAATGAATAAATATTTACTCTTTTTCACTTAACTAGCCTATCCTTTCTTTTTCTCCTGATCGTTCCGACAGCGAGAACAGTTTTTGGGTGATGGAAATGAGATCCCGCTGTTATTTACCGTTGATTTCGTTTCTGTTTTTAAGGGCTAACGTGCCTAAAATACGGTAAAGTGGGGTAATATCCATTTTTTTGCCGAATTCAAATTTCTGGGTGCCAAAGATTTCATTATGGCCGATGCGATTGACATTTTCCAGATAGGTAACCGTAATTTCGCTGTCATCCAGCCCAGAACCGGCGGTTTCCATTTCCACATCAATGATGTGGGATAAATAGATTGACTTAAAAGAAGTCTTCTTACCGGAAGCCCCTTGCTTGTCCACAAAAATAATCCGGATATCGGTGAAGATAATCACATCACGGATCAGTTTGAAGCCATTCTGAATGATTTCCCCTTCAAACAGATATTTTGAATACTCATTACTCAGTTCTTCCGCACTCACTTCGACGGCATTCCCCATGGCACCTTGAACAAGGCCTCCAAAATTTAATTTTGCCATTATAATCTCCTTTATAAAGTTATTAAAAACCTTCTCATTTTGTTTGACAACACAAGGTTTCGTTTATCTGAATGTTACCCACGAAAAAAAGGAATAATCACCGAAATTAAAATTAAAATAACGTCAGAAATCATCAATTTAATGAAAATCTAAACCTTTTGTATATATAATGGCACAAACTCGGTGTTGAAAAGATCGATGAGTGACAACATCAGGGAAAATAACGACTTAAAGGAATGCTTATGTTTATAATTGATCTATTTATAAAAACGGGACTGGAAACCCTTTATCTCACCGGTGCCATCATTCTTGCTGGGCTGTTGCTCGGTTTTCTGGAAAACCAGTCCAACCGGAATTTTCAAAGAAGCCTGGGAAGAAACGCCATCATGGTGGCCGGGATAATTGGAACACCCATTCACGAACTCAGTCACGCCCTGACAGCCCTGATTTTTGGACATCAAATCACGGATATCAAATTGTTTCAGCGGCCGGATCAGGATGGCGTGATGGGTTACGTCAATCATTCCTATAATCCTAAAAATATTTACCATCAGGTGGGGAATTTCTTTATTGGCATTGCCCCGATATTTGGCGGTCTATTGGTGATCATGGTCTTGATGGGGGTACTGATTCCCCAGGTTCTGGATAGTTTTATGACCGTTCTGACAGCAGGTATGACAGTAGATACCCTGAGTATGGCATCATTTACTGGGGTTTTCACAGCGTATCTGGAACTGGTGAAGCTGATTTTTGCCTGGGAGAATTTCCAGAACATCAGCTTTTATCTGTTTTTGTTTTTGGCGATTTGTATTTCCGCCCATATTTCATTGAGTCCGGCAGATATCAAAGGCGCTTTCAAAGGTCTAATTTT
>JAKLQL010000106.1 GCA_022013395.1 Acetobacterium sp. | reverse complement strand
CACCTTATAAAAGCACCTCGGCCTTTGCCGGGAATCCCCTGTTTATTGACCTGGAACTACTCAATCAATGGGGCTTATTAACTGCGGATGAATTGGCGGCCAGCCTGTCGACGGATCCGCCTTATTCCATCAACTATCCCCATCTCATCGACAATCGCAATGCCGTCTTCAAAATCGCCTACTCCCGATTAACCCCTGCCTTAAAAAATGACATCCATCACTACTGCCTTGCCAACACCGAATGGCTGCCCGACTTTTCATTATATACGGTGCTGTCTCAGCACTTCCTGGAAGAAGACTGGACCAAATGGAACAACCCAAATCTGGTCAAACGTCAACCGGCAGCACTGCTGACCGTTACCAGTGCCTATCGGGATGAAATCGATTATCAGAACTTTCTGCAATATGCTTATCACCGGCAGTGGACGGCGCTGAAGACCTATGCCAATGACAAAGGTATCAAAATCATTGGTGATATGCCCATTTATCTGGCCCATGCCAGTGCTGATGTCTGGTGTCATCCCGAACTTTTCCAACTGGATGCCCAAGGTTGCTGCATTGAAGTAGCCGGGGTGCCGCCGGATTATTTTGCCAAGGATGGTCAGCTGTGGGGCAATCCGCTGTATTGCTGGGATGTCATGAAAGCCGACAATTATAGCTGGTGGATGCGACGCATCAAACACGCATTGGAAAGCTTTGACACCGTCCGGATTGATCATTTCCGGGCCTTTTCGGCTTATTGTTCGATTCCAGCCAGTGAGGCAACCGCCAAAAATGGTCGCTGGATTCCCGGCCCTGCGATGGATTTCTTCGAACAGCTGGCCAAAACCTTTCCCGAGCCCAGCATCATTGCCGAAGACTTGGGGCTCCAGGATGCCGAACTGGTCAAACTGCTAAAGAATACCGGTTTTCCGGGGATGCGGATCATGGAATTCGCCTTTATCGATGACCTGGACAATATTCACCTGCCCCATAACTATACCGCCAATACCGTCGCCTACTCCGGCACCCATGACAACAATACGCTGCTGGGAAGTTTTTTTAATTACACCCCGGAACAGCGCCGCTACGCCTTTGACTACTGTGGCTACCGCGAAGATTGGCCCGACCAATGGCAGCTCGGCGGTCACCAAAGTCCTTCCTGCCGGGCTTTTATTCGCACCCTTTTTCAAAGTGTGGCCAATCTGGTGATGCTGCCGATTCAGGATGTCTGCGGTTATGGCAACGATACCCGGATCAACGAACCTGGCACCACCACCAATAACTGGGTCTTTCGGATGACCCGGGACGGCCTGAACCAAATTGATGTCGACTGGTTTAAAAACCTGAACCGTCTATATCGGCGTTCCCGTTAAACTGTCACCTATTCGCGGACTAATGATGCAGCTATTTTATCCAGTGATTTATCACTTTACTGTGTTAATGCGTTTTTTCAATCTTTTGAATCAGCACTTTATAAACAAGTGTCCGCTGTCTTCAAACATTTCTTAATATAAACTTGCAATAAAACCTTAACCTTTGGTATAATAGGCCCAGGTAAAAATTAGGAAAAAAAGAAAAAGGAGGACTTTACCTTGAAAAAAACTCTATCATTATTTTTGTCCATGGCAATGGTCGTTACCATGGTCGCTGGCTGTTCCAGTGGATCAACTACATCTTCCGCTGACAGCGACGTCATTAAAATTGGCGTGTTCGAACCATTAACCGGTGCCAATGCGGCCGGCGGTGAACTGGAAGTTGAAGGGGTTGAATTGGCTAACCAATTACGTCCCGAAGTATTAGGCAAAAAAGTTGAGCTGGTTATTGCTGATAACAAATCAGACAAAGCTGAAGCAACAACTGCTGCCGCTCGTTTAATTGAAAAAGATAAGGTTGTTGCAATCTTAGGTTCCTGGGGATCTTCACTCTCCATCGCTGCTGGTGACGTTGTTAAAACCAACCAGATTCCTGCTGTGGCTCTT
>JAKLQL010000105.1 GCA_022013395.1 Acetobacterium sp. | reverse complement strand
TCACGTCTTTCCTGTACTTCTACTAAAACCCGGACAAGATTATCCGGCATTTTTAATAGTTGTTTGACCTTGACCTTACAACCAATATTATAGAAATCATCCGGAGTGATGTCTTCCTTAATTACTTCTTTTTGGGTAACCAAAAACGCCATTTGATCTCTTTCCATGGCTGCTTCCAAAGCTTTTACAGATTTTTCCCGGCCAACATCAAAATGAACCACCATGCCTGGAAACACACTCATCCCACGAAGTGGTATTAGTGGTAAGGTTTCTTTTTCCTGAACAAATAATTCCGGTTCAGTCAGTCCTATATGGTCGGTGTTTTCTTCTGGAATTTCTTTTTTTTCGATACTCAACTTAATCAACTCCTTACCTCTCTTTTATGAATAGTAATATGCTTTTTAGATATAATTTAATTGCTTTTTAGTATATACCCAATTTTTTAAAAAAAGCCGCACAAAAATTTCAAATACACGGTATCAGATACCAAAGAGTAGTTTGACTTTTGAACGGCCATAAAGTAAAAGTTATGATACTACATCATTTTTTTCATCTTTGCAATCATTTTTCTGCCCTAAAATCATAATTGGTTCAACTTGTTTCTCAACAACTTCTTTGGTAATGATTACTTTTTCAATGTTTTCATTCGAGGGCACTTCAAACATAATATCAAGCATAATATTCTCAATGATCCCACGGAGACCTCTGGCGCCGGTTTTGGTGTCCAGTGCTTTTTTTGCAATGGCTACTAAGGCATCCTGGTGGAATTCCAACTCTACACCCTCAATTCTAAACATTTTAATATATTGTTTTACAAGAGCATTTCTTGGCTCGGTCAAAATTTGAATGAGGGCCTCCTCGTCCAGATGTTCAAGTGAAGCAATCACTGGAATTCGTCCAATAAATTCAGGAATCAGGCCGTATTTCAACAAATCCTGGGGTTGAACAGAACTGAGATTGTCATCTTCAATTTTTTCCTTGGTACTGCGGATATCTGCGCCAAATCCCATTGAGCTTTTTTCAGTCCGTTGTTCAATGACTTTGTCCATCCCATCAAAAGCTCCACCGCAAATAAATAAAATATTATTGGTGTTGATCTGAATAAAATCCTGATGAGGATGTTTACGGCCGCCCTGAGGTGGTACGTTAGCAACGGTGCCTTCCAAAATTTTTAAAAGCGCCTGTTGCACACCTTCCCCACTGACATCACGGGTAATTGAAGGATTGTCTCCTTTTCGGGCTATTTTATCGATCTCATCAATGTAGATAATTCCTTTTTCAGCTTTGGCGACATCAAAATTGGCTGCCTGCAACAGTTTTAACAGAATGTTTTCGACATCCTCGCCAACATAGCCGGCTTCAGTTAATGAAGTCGCATCGGCAATCGCAAAAGGAACATTTAAAACCCGGGCTAAAGTCTGCGCCAGTAAGGTTTTTCCCGATCCAGTTGGTCCGATCAAAAGAATATTGCTTTTTTGCAGTTCCACTTCAGCATCAGTTTCATCCATCGATGTGATTCGTTTGTAATGATTGTAAACAGCCACTGCTAACGCACGTTTTGCCCGGTTCTGAGCAATAACATATTCACTTAGTTTTTGCTTGATCTCCTTTGGTTTTGGGACATCGTCAAAGACGATATCATCAGGCATGCTGTCTACATCCATGATTTCTTCACAGAGTTCGATGCATTCATTGCAAATATAGACCCCTGGTCCTGCAACCATTCGTTTCACCTGAGATTGGCTTTTACCACAAAAGGAACAACGAGCATTCTCGATGCTATCTTCATTTCTTGCCATTTTTAAGCCTCCTATCTCGACACAATGATCTCATCAATCAATCCGTAGGCCTTCGCTTCGTCAGGATCCATAAAATTATCGCGATCAGTATCCTTAGCAATAGTTTCCAGGGGTTGACCTGTTTGCTCGCTCAGGATTAAATTTAGTTTTTCTCGTGTTTTGATCAGACGTTTTGCATAAATCTCCACATCCGTACTTTGTCCCTGGGCTCCGCCCAGTGGTTGATGAATCATGATTTCACTGTTTGGCAGAGAAAATCGCTTTCCTTTTTTGCCCGCAGCTAATAAAAACGCACCCATTGATGCTGCCAGCCCCACACAAATGGTAGATACATCACAGCGAATATAATTCATGGTGTCGTAGATCGCAAGTCCTGCTGTCACCGATCCACCCGGACTATTAATATAAATCTGAATATCTTTCTCTGCATTATCAGCTTCTAGAAAAATCAATTGACCGACAATTAAGGATGAAAGATTTTCGTTAATTTCTCCGTTTAAAAATATGATTCGTTCTTTCAATAATCTTGAAAACAGATCATAAGATCGCTCACCACGGCCAGTTTGCTCAACTACCATGGGTACCAAATTATTTGTAATCAACGATTGTGTTGTTTTACTTGTTAGCATGAATACACTTTCCTGCTTTCTTTTTTATTACTCTGAAATTTTAGTAGTTGCCACATCTACCAGCATTTCTACTGTCTTTCTTCTGATAATGTTTGCTTTGATATAGTCTAACATTCTTTCCTGAAGTCCTTTTTTATAGTCGTCAAAGTCATGACCATAGGCATCTGCAAATACTTTGATTTCTTCATCCATTTCTGCTTCGGTTGCTTCTAATGCTTCAACTTCACCGATTTTAG
>JAKLQL010000104.1 GCA_022013395.1 Acetobacterium sp. | reverse complement strand
GATGTGTATTATCGGGTCCATGCCCAGAATGTGGGCTGGATGGACTGGGCCCAAAATGGTAATGAAGCCGGAACCGCTGGATTTGGTTATCGCTTGGAAGGAATTGAAATCAAAGTGCTGCCATTAGGTTCAACTGCACCCGGTTCGACAGCCAAACCATTTATTGAAAACAATTAACATAAATTTTTCCTACAGCATTATATTGACAAATATAATGCTGTAGGGTAAAATATAGTCGTTATGAGGGAGTAATTTGCGCGATCAGCGTGATAAGTCAACATGCATGGTAGAAATACCTGGCTTATCTTAATGAGTGAGACTCATGTACAGTTTTTCTGTACTTGGGTTATTTTTTTTCCAAGTGCAGTAAGCGCTTGGCTTTTTTATTTTTTGCGGTTAATTTAGGTGTTATTGTTTTATTTAAACAGATTATTACCTATTAGATGTTGACTTGAAGGAGGATTTGGATGAAACAGTATTTACAGACTTCGGAAGAAGTCCTGAAGGAGTTAAACTCCGGGAGAGATGGGCTCTCCGATGCGGAAGCTGGTGCCAGGCTTAAAGAAAATGGCAAGAACAAACTGGACGAAGCTAAAAAAGATTCAGTGGTGGTGCGGTTTTTTAATCAGTTAAAGGACCCCATGATTGTGATCTTAATAGCCGCTGCGATTATTTCAGGGATTACCGCCGCATATTCAGGCGAATCCTTTGCAGATGTCATCATTATTATGGCAGTGGTTATCATCAACTCGGTTTTAGGCGTTTATCAGGAAAGCAAAGCTGAAAAAGCCATCGAAGCGCTCCAGGCCATTTCGGCCGCCACCACCCGGGTGATGCGGGATGGCAAAATTCAGGAGATTAAAACAGAAGATCTGGTCGTTGGCGATATCATTCTACTCGAAGCCGGCGATTCCATCCCGGCCGATGCCAGGTTATTAGAAAGTGCCAGCCTGAAAATTGAAGAAGCGGCATTAACCGGAGAAAGTGTGCCGGTAGAAAAAGTAATTACGGCCCTTAATCTGGGGGATCAAAAAGACATTTCCCTGGGCGACCGAAAGAACATGGTTTACATGGGCAGCGCTGTGGTATACGGACGGGGAACTGCAACCGTAGTTGCCACCGGGATGCAAACCGAAATGGGTAAAATCGCCACCGCCATTACCCAGGCAAAAGAAAACCTGACCCCATTGCAGATCAAACTGAATCAGCTGAGTAAGGTGTTGAGCTGGCTGGTTCTGGGGATCTGTGTGTTTATCTTTGCGCTGAGTCTGGTTCGTTTGTATCTCGGGGAAGGCGTTACCGGTATCGGCGTGCTGAACACCTTTATGATTGCTGTTTCATTGGCAGTTGCCGCCATTCCTGAAGGACTGGCAGCGGTGGTGACCATTGTTTTATCCATTGGCGTTACTAACATGTCCAAGAAAAAAGCAGTTATTCGTAAGTTAACGGCCGTTGAAACCCTGGGATGTACCCAGGTTATCTGTTCCGATAAAACCGGAACATTGACTCAGAACAAAATGACGGTAGTGGATCATTTCGGCTTCGATCAGCATCTGCTTGGTCGGGCCATGGCACTCTGCAGCGATGCCTATTTGAATGATCAAAATAAAGCCGAAGGGGAACCCACCGAAGCGGCCTTGGTCAACTACGGATTTTCCCTTGGTCTGTCTAAAGGTGAATTGGAGGCTCAAACGCCACGAGTGGGGGAAGCCCCATTTGATTCCGGCCGAAAGCTGATGAGTACCATTCATCAACTGGCGGATGCCAGTTTTAAACAATACACCAAGGGTGCGCCGGATGTTTTAATATCCCGTTGTGTAACCTACTGGGATGGCAATGAAGCACTGCCAATGAACGATGATATTCGTGAAGAAATCAGACAGGCTAATAAAAAACTGGCAAATCAGGCCTTGCGGGTTCTGGCTGGCGCCAGTCGAAATTGGCAAACTATGCCTGAGAATCAGTCACCGGCCTACCTGGAAGAGGAGCTCTGTTTCATTGGCTTAACCGGGATGATTGATCCCATCCGTCCAGAAGTAAAGGATGCGATTGCCGAATGTAAGTCGGCCGGAATCCGAACCGTGATGATCACCGGAGACCATCCCGATACTGCGGCTGCCATTGCCAGCCAGTTAGGCATCATCAAGGATAAGTCAGAAGCGATTACCGGTGCCCAATTGGATGAAATCTCTGAAGAACAGCTTAAACAGGACATTGGCAAGTATTCAGTTTATGCTCGGGTCCAGCCGGAACATAAGGTGCGAATTGTCAAAGCATGGCAGAATCAAGGCATGATTGTCGCCATGACCGGCGACGGTGTCAATGATGCACCCTCCATTAAAACCGCCGACATTGGGGTTGGAATGGGGGTAACAGGGACAGATGTTACTAAAAATGTCGCTGATATGGTACTGGCAGACGATAATTTTGCTACAATTGTCAATGCAGTGGAGGAAGGTCGCCGGATCTACGATAATATCCGCAAGGCCATTCAGTTCCTGCTGTCATCCAATCTATCAGAAGTTATTGCTATTTTTGTGGCGACTCTGTTGGGCTTTACGATTCTTAAACCAGTCCATTTATTGTGGATCAACCTGATCACCGACTCCTTCCCGGCCATTGCTTTAGGGATGGAAGGCGAAGAATCGGATACCATGAAAAACCCGCCTCGAGAATCCAAAGAAGGTATTTTCTCCCGGGGTCTGGGCGTGGATGTTATCTGGCAGGGGGTTATGGTTGCCGTGGTGACCATCATTGCCTATTTTGTGGGACACTACATGGAAGCTGGCGTGTGGGAAATTGCTGAAAGCGCTGATGGCATGACTATGGCATTCTTGACGCTTTCGATGGCAGAAATGTTCCATTCACTGAATATGCGAAGCCGACGCCAATCGATCTTTAAGATGAAGCACCAGAACAAATTCTTATTCCTGGCGATGGCAGCTTCTTTGGTGCTGACAACCGCGGTTATCTTTATCCCACCGATTGCCGCAGCCTTCGAGTTTGAACCAATCAGTCTGACCGAATACTTTACCGCTATGGGTCTGGCAGTAGTGGTGATACCAATTGTTGAAATCGTAAAATTCTTCCAAAGAAAATACGAAGTATAATTATTTGATATCATTGGACTAGTTTGATGGGCATCTGCGCGTGATCGTGCAGATGCCTTTTTTATTAGAATAATAAATATAAAAGCATGATTTAAATCCATTGCCAAAGGGTATGTAAGGTCTAGAATCAGAAATATTTGAACCGATCAAAAATGAAGGAGAAACAAGATGAAAATTGGACCGTATATTAATTTTCCCGGAAACTGTCGAGAAGCAGTAGCGTTTTACACGGAGGTATTTAAGGCAGAGGCACCTCAGATTATGACTTTTGGAGAAATGCCAGCAGACCCAAATTATCCCATGTCCGATAACGTTAAGGAACTTGTGGCGAATGCGCAACTGAATATTAATGGGAACACCATCATGTTTTCTGATGTACCGCCAGGGATGCCTTTTACAAAAGGAAATAACATTACGCTGGTCATTGTGCATGATGATGTGGAAGAAATTAAACGGCTGTTTGGTTTGTTAAGTAAAGAAGGGTCAGTGGAGATGTTGCTCCAGGAAACCTTCTGGAGCAAGGCCTATGGTTCGCTAACCGATAAATTTGGCATTGGATGGCAAATATCGGCAGAATGAAGCCTAAAGTCATTACAAGATAGTTTTAGTTTGGAAAGAAATCTGGCCAGGGTCTTACCATTTGAGACTCTGGCTGTATTATTTTTGGAAGAAAAAGTTTAAAACGAACATCGATGTCTAGAATCTTAATAACCTGATGAATAATAGGTCTTATTTAAAGTGTATTTCAGATGATCAGAAAAAGGAGTAGAAGGCGTATTTATGGGCAGATTCGTTTACATCAAACAGTTTTTTCGCTATAATGAGAGAAAATAATGAGCGTTTGAGGAGAAGAAGATGGAAACATTTAAGT
>JAKLQL010000103.1 GCA_022013395.1 Acetobacterium sp. | reverse complement strand
CCGATTATACCACCACCAACTTGAAACCCTACCAAGAATTGACCAAGCTGATTTGCAATCAACCAACCAATCACGGCTCCAGCTGCGGCCGCAAATAAAGGAATCACATACACCACAAAGGCTGCGAGTACCATACTTGCACTGTGCATCTCAAATGCTACTTTTTGTCCCGGTTTAGCCGAAACGGCATTGCGAACGTCCATGACTATCGCACTGTCCCCAGGGCATGCTCCACAGTTATCGCAATCGCCATGTCTGGCTGCTTTAACTTTTGCCACATTTCCTTTTACTTCAATAACAACTCCAATTTCTTGCTGTTTCATTTTCATTCCCACCTTTTAAAATTTCAATCCGTTCTGATTGATGAATCAATTAGATTTTACATCTATTATTTGACCCCATTATCGGTTGCTTCAAAGCGTCTTTACTTTAATGCAAAGACGCAATTAAACAACTTTTTAACCGTATCAGCTTATGACATCTTTGAAATTTTTTAGGATATCCATTCTCTGCTATTTACGGTTGTTTGGATTATTTTTTTAGATTTGTCCTACTACCTTGAAGTCTTCTTCTTCGATAGCCGCCTTAAAGCTCTCAAAGGTTAACTTATCAGAATTATATTCAATTTCGACCGTTTTTCCGGTAAGATCAACAATGACACTTTCAACCCCGTCGAGTTCGCCAACAGCATTTTTTACCGCTCTTTCGCAGTGAGCACAGGACATACCTTCGACATTTAGAATTATTTTTTTCATTTCTTACACCTCATTAAATTTTATTTAATTATTTATTTTGAGTCGTTATACCAGACTATTTATTTAATACTAAACGGTTTTAAGAATTTATCAACTTCAATGGGTTGTTTATCTTTATCTTCTGTTTTTACCTTGGCAAAAACCCAGCCTTCAACTTTTGTCGGATCAACGCCGGCGTCAATAAACATCTGCGGATTGAGTGCAAAAACAATGTCTTTATCGTTGGTACTCATGTCTTTCGCCCATTCAAACGCATTGCCATCACCAAGATCGACCCCATAATGGTCAAGGGCTGTGTGATATTTAATATGATCACGTTTCAGATTGACAATCTGTTCATAGGAGGCTAGCGGTGTGACTTCGCCTTTATAAGTTAATTTTTCATCACCTAACATTGTTCCGACCATAATCTTATCGCCGATAACCATCCCGGCGGGAAGTTTGGTGACATCAAGTCCGGCATCGATGAATGGCTTTACATTCGTTTCAATCATGACATCATGAGGTGAGCCGCTGCTGTAATCTTTACTCCAGATAAAACGAGCGGTTCCATCCGGTGCCGACAACGCCCATCCGCCATTCATTTCATCTTCGGAAACTTGGTTGGGCATTGCTTGAAGAACGGCATCAAATGATGCAATGGATTGCTTTCCGACGACATCTGTCTGCTGGCAACCGGATAGGACAACCAATAATAATGCGGCTGCTCCTGCTAAAATAATTTTCTTTTTCATACTCTTTTTCTCCTTTTTATTTAAATTTATTTATTAACTACTACTTATTACTTCTATGGTTTGAACCCTTTTAATCTCAGGGCATTGGTGAGCACCGAAACCGAACTCAGTGACATGGCTGCGGCTGCAAAAATAGGATTCAGCAATGGCCCGCCAAAAAGATACAGAAGTCCGGCGGCAATGGGTATTCCGGCAACGTTATAACCAAATGCCCAAACAAGATTTTGTTTGATGTTGCGAATGGTGCTTTTGCTAAGTTTTATAGCAGTTGGTACATCCATCAGATCACTTCGCATCAGTACGATATCTGCTGATTCCATGGCGACATCAGTGCCGGAGCCAATGGCAATACCAATATCGGCCTGAACCAAGGCCGGTGCATCGTTGATACCATCCACCACCATGGCCACTTTTCGGCCTTCGGTCTGGAGTTTTTTAACCTCGTTTGATTTATCCTGGGGCAATACTTCGGCCAGGACTCGATCGATGCCAACCTGTTTGGCAATGGCTTCGGCGGTTTTTTTATTGTCGCCGGTAATCATCGCTACTTCAATACCCATTTCATGAAGTTTGGCAATGGCTGCTTTACTGCTGGCTTTGACAACATCGGCAACAGCAATAATCCCGGACAGCATGCCATCCATAGCAATGTACATCGGCGTTTTGCCTTCTTCAGCCAGCCGATCTGATTCTTCTTCCAGAGTGATCAGCGAGATACTGTTTTCATCCATCATTTTTCGGTTCCCCAGCAACAGCCGTGAGCCGTCAACTTCCACTTCAATCCCATATCCGGGGATCGCTTTAAACGTATCAATTTTAAGGGTTTCCAGGTTTTCCTTTTCGGCGCCTCTGACAATCGCTTCCCCCAGAGGATGTTCTGATCCTTTTTCGGCCGAAGCGGCGATTTGTAGCAGCCAATTTCGCTCAATCCCGAAAGCGGTGACAATGTCGGTTACTTCGGGCTTTCCTTCGGTGATGGTGCCGGTTTTATCAAAAACAATGGTGTTAATCTGATGCGTCGTTTCTAAGGCTTCGCCGCCCTTAATTAAAATACCATACTCGGCGCCTTTTCCGGTTCCAACCATTATGGCTGTTGGCGTTGCCAGGCCTAGCGCGCATGGGCAAGCGATTACTAAAACCGAAATGAAGATCGTCATTGAAAACACTAATGTATGACCCGTGAAATACCAGCCCGAGAAGGCCAGAACGGCAATCACAAAGACAATCGGAACAAAATAACTAGAAACAATATCAGCCATCTGAGCGATCGGTGCCTTTGAACCCTGGGCATCTTCCACCAGTCTGATAATTTGTGCAAGGGCAGTGTCACCGCCGATTTTGGTAGCTCTGAATTTGATCACACCATTTTTATTAATACTGGCAGCGTACACTGCATCCCCTGACTTTTTATCAATGGGCATGCTTTCCCCGGTGAGCATGGATTCATCAATGGCGGTGTTCCCTTCGATGACGATCCCGTCAACCGGAATTTTCCCCCCGGGTTTTACCAGGATCACATCATCAATTTCCACTTCATCGATGGGTGTTTCAATTTCCACACCATCCCGAATAACGATGGCTGTTTTAGGGGCAAGACCCATCAGCTTTTTAATGGCTTCTGATGTTTTGCCTTTCGATACCGCCTCCAGATATTTTCCTAGGAGAATCAGCGTAATAATAACCCCGGCGGTTTCAAAATATAAATCCTGTACTGCCTTAAAATTGCCAATCAGGATCTGAAAAACAGAATAAAGGCTGTACAAAATCGCTGCAGATGTTCCCATGGCAATTAGCGAATCCATATTTGGACTCCGTTGAATAATGGCTTTAAACCCGACAGAATAGAAACGATTCCCGGCAATAATAATCGGGATGACCAGGATTATTTCAGCAAGGGCATAACTCAAGGGATATTGCATCGGTTCCAGAAAGCTGGGAATCGGCAGCCGCAACCACCAGATCATCGCCCCCATTGCCAGATAAAGCAGCGGAACAGCAAAGGTCGCGGACACAATTAACTTGGTCTTGAGCGTTCGTATTTCCTTTTCCTTCCGGAGTTTATCCTCATCAATGGCATTTTTTTTCTCTATCTCAAGGGCCTGATACCCGGCTTTTTCAATGGCCTGTCGAATGGTTGAGAGCTTTACCAGCTGGGCATCGTAGTGAACGGTGGCTTTTTCAGTAGCCAGATTAACCGATGCACTGGTGACACCTTCAAGTTTTCCCAAAACCTTTTCAACTCGCGCTGAACAGGCGGCGCAAGTCATTCCCCCAATAGGTATGGTAACTTCACTTTGGGTGGAAACTTCCACGGTACCATATCCGGCTTTTTCAATGGCTTCATTGATTTTTTGTCGAGAAGTCTCGACCTCATTGTATTCAACTGACAGGTTTTCGGTGGCAAAGTTAACCGATGCACTGGTTATCCCTTGCATCTTATTGACTACTTTTTCCACTCTGGCCGCACAGGCTGCGCAGGTCATTCCGGTTATTTTGACTGTTTCTTTATTCATTAAATTCCCCTCCCTCAACTTTTCATTTATTCGATTTTATTTTTTATTGATTAATATCGTCTACCACGGTAATGGTACTTCCCACCATCCCCATCCAACAGGAATAAACAATGGTTCCTGACTTGGTTGGGGTAAATTCGACCACATTTTCACCCACTGCTAATTGCTTTTCCACGCCATAACTTCTGATGACCATTTTATTATTGCAACTGCTCAGATCCCCATCTTTTGCAGTAATGGTCCATTTTACCGGAATCCCCGCTTGAACAACGATTGGTTTATAAATACCTTGATCCAGGGTGGTTGCTACCGTTTGAACCCCATCACGCACTGTGGCTTTGGTCCCGCCATTTGATTTGGCAGCGGAACTGCTGGTACTTTGTTGTGTTGTCGTTTTTTGAGTCTCACTGCTGGTTTGTGACGAATTTGAATTAACTGCTGTTCCGCCTGTGTTTCCCGAACTTCTGGTGCAACCTGCAAATAACACGATCCCAATCAAGGCGACTGCTAACATGCTTCCTAATAAGTAAAATGATTTTTTCATTTTTTTAATCCTCCGTTTAATAATACCCTTTAGTATCTTTTAATCAACAATTGTTATATTGCTTTTAATCATCCCCATCCAACAACTATAGGGGATTGTTCCTGTCTCAGTTGGGGTGAATTCGATGATATTGTCACCGGCCACTAATTTCTTTTCAATATTGTACTTGGGAATCAGTATTTGGTTGTTGCACCCATTTATGTTACTCTCGTCTGCCTGAATGGTCCATTTAACGGGTACCCCCACATGGACAGTGATGGGTTCATAACTGTTTGACGAAAGCTCTGTTGTAATTGTCTGAACCCCCTGGTCGACGGATGCCGTATTATTTTGCTGTGCTTCACTCGCCACTGTAACACCACCGGTTAGGGAAGGAAGTGCAATGCCAGATAAACTCATGCCGTTACTGAACATAAACATACCCAAGATCAGAACTAATACGGCGCTGGCGGTCATCATTTTGCTGGTAAATTTTTTACTGAGAAATGAGCTGATCGCTCCCAGTCCAAACATCAGTGGCACGGTTCCCAAACTAAATGCCAACATCGATAAGGCACCCTGCACCGGATCACCGGTGGAAAGTGCATAGAGTTGCATCGCCTGGAGTGGTCCGCAGGGCATTAAGCCATTTAAAAGTCCGACATATAAGGGACTGTTACTTTTTTTCTGTTCATTGATCTTCCTGGCAAAAATCTTGGGCATTCTGGGATTAAATTGACGCAGCCAGGGAAAAAGATTCAACATGTTCAAACCCATAATCACCATGAACACCCCTGCCATAACAGCGACAATTCCTTTTGCTGTACCGGAAAAGCTGACAACTGATCCCAATGCTCCGACGATCCCGCCAACAATGGTATAAGAGATCACCCGACCGGTGTTGTATAAAATACCGGGTCTGAGATTTGCCGTTTTATTTTCACTTTTGATACTTGCATTGGGAACGCATTGTGAAAGATTGATGCCCCCACACATAGCCACGCAGTGGATGGATGTGAGTAAACCGATTAATAGTAGTGCTCCATAACCGACACTCTGTTTTGCCTCCGGAAATGAGTTGAAGATGTTAAAACCGCCAAAGTAATTAATAATCACAAATGCAGCAATGATGATGATGCCGATTCCTAAAACCTCATTTATTTTATTTTTCTTCTCAACGGTTTGATTCTTTTGTTTTTCACCTGCACGTTTTACATGATAATCCATGCATTCAATAGTCTCTACTATGGTTGACAGCTTCACACGATCCGGGTTGTATGTAAAACTGACCTGTGAACGCGGATAACTTGCAGTGACATTGGTTACACCATCAAGCTTTTTAAGTTTATTCTCGATTCGATTTTCACAATTAACACAGGTCATCCCACTAACTGAAAATGTCTTTGTTATTTGTTTTTCTTCCATTGGTCATTCTCCTTGTCACTTCTTGTTTATAGGAATAATAACAATAACTTTTGTAGAACTTTTGGAGATTAAAATTTTTTTAAATAATT
>JAKLQL010000102.1 GCA_022013395.1 Acetobacterium sp. | reverse complement strand
TATTAACCATCATACAACTCGTTATTAAAGGATAGAATTTACATCGACTTAACACAAATTTTAAAAAGAAAACCAAAACCGTATTGACGGATCGATTTTTTACAGTTTTGGTTCACTATTTTTCTAGAATTGATCAAAATCGGTTAAAAAAAATCAATGGATATCGTTTTTTTATCTTCAAAATGGGTAAAAACGTGTTATAGTTAGGTTTATAGTACTAATAATGTTTATAGGAGGAAGTCTTATGAAAAAATTTATTAACGATGTAGAAAATGTGGAAAATGAAATGCTGGAAGGTATCGTCCTTGCTCATCCTGAATACGTAACCCGTCTGGAAGGTTTTGATGTGCTGGTTCGCGCTGACAAAAAAGTTGGCAAGGTTGCTTTGGTCAGCGGTGGCGGCAGCGGACATGAGCCATCTCATGGCGGATTTGTCGGAAAAGGGATGCTTGATGGTGCAGTTGCTGGCTCGGTTTTCACTTCTCCCACACCAGACCAGGTATTTGAAGCGATCAAAGCAGTTGATGCTGGCGAAGGTGTATTATTAGTTATCAAGAATTACACCGGTGATATCATGAACTTCGAAATGGCCGCTGAACTGGCCGAAGCTGAAGGCATTAAGGTTGCTAATGTGGTTACCAATGATGATGTTGCTGTTGAAGATAGTCTTTATACCACCGGACGACGGGGCGTGGCCGGAACGGTTTTTGTTCATAAAATTGCCGGTGCTAAAGCCGAAACTGGTGCCAGCCTTGATGAAGTCAAAGCGACTGCTGAAAAGGTTATTGCCAATGTCCGTACCATGGGTGTGGCGTTAAAACCATGTACTGTTCCAGCGGCCGGAAAACCAGGCTTTGAATTATCCGAAGACGAAATGGAACTGGGCATCGGGATCCATGGCGAACCAGGAACCGAAAGAAAACCAATCCAGACGGCTGACGAAATCGTTGATTACCTGATGGAACGGATCTTAAAAGACATGGATCCTAAAGCTGGTGACGAAGTAGCGGTGATGATCAATGGTGCTGGCGCAACCCCACCAATGGAACTGTATATCTTAAACCGTCGGGTTCAACAAATTCTGGCCGACAAAGGCGTCAAAGTCTTTAAAACCTTCGTGGGCGATTACATGACCTCCATTGATATGGCGGGTGCATCGATCACTTTGTTAAAACTGGACGCTGAACTAAAAGATTTATTACTGGCTCAAGCGGATACCATCGGCTTTAAAATGTACTAAAATATCGCAGCCAATAGTAAGATGCAATTACTGAAGTACCGTTAGCTTTGTTGGCAATTACACGAAACAATTCTTACACTGTACGACGTACAGGCTTAGGCCTGTTCGTCTACACGTTACAGAATTGTTTGTGAAACTACCACAAAGCATATTAAGTTTGGTGCTTTTAACAATCCAATAAAAGAACATAGAAACGAGGAAAATGAATGGCAACAAAGGCAGAAGTGCTGGATTTTATCCGGGTTTATGCGGATAAGATGGCAGAACATCGACAAGAACTGACCGATTTTGATCAAGCAATCGGTGACGGTGATCATGGGATTAACATGAGCCGGGGATTTAAAGCAGTGATGGAAAAATTACCGACGGTTGAAGAAAAGAATATTGATGATATCTTGAAAACCGTGGGGATGACCCTGGTTTCTACCGTTGGCGGGGCTTCGGGTCCGCTTTATGGCACTGCTTTTATGAAAGCCGGCGCAGCCGTCAAAGGCAAAGAAGAATTATCCAACGAGGATGTTATTCTGGCTTTTGATGAAGCGGTTGGCGGGATCCAATTTCGGGGCAAAGCAGTTCAAGGTGAAAAAACTATTTTGGACAGCATGATTCCGGCAATCAACGCTATTAAAGCAAGCATTGCTGCTGGCAAATCGATGACTGACGCCCTGGTAGATGCTGAAAAAGCAGCCTGGGATGGCGTCGAATATACCAAAACGATTATTGCTACCAAAGGACGAGCCAGTTATCTGGGTGAACGCAGCATCGGGCATCAGGATCCCGGCGCAACCTCCATGGCTTATGCTTTTCAGGCTGCCAAAGAAGTCGCTGAGAAGGCAGGTAAGTAAGGGATGGTAGGAATTGTAGTTGTTTCTCACAGTCAGAAAATTGCCGAAGGGGCAGTGGAACTGGCAAAACAAATGGCACCCGAGGCTAGAATTGCGGCAGCTGGTGGCATGGAAGATGGCGGCATCGGCACCGATGTTTCCAAGATATTTGCTGGTATCAAAGCTGTTCAAGAAGGTGATGGGGTAGTGATTCTGGTTGATCTCGGTAGTGCCGTGATGAGTTCGGAAATGGCCATCGAAATGCTGGAAGATGACAGTAATGTAAAAATCATTGATGCCCCCATTGTCGAAGGCACTATTTTCAGTTCGGTGGAAGCATCCATCGGATCATCCTTTGAGGAAGTTATCGAAGTGCTGGCAGGCTGTAAAACATATAAAAAATTCTAAATAACGTACCTGATTACAGAAAAAACACCCCAGAAGATAGGGGTGTTTTTTTTAAATACATTCACAAGCAATTTTACAAATTATAATGAATTTTCTAAGAAATTATGATATAATTTAAATCAATAGTTAAGAACGATTTTTATACTCAAGGTATTTTAGAAGTTGCCAGAGAAATTATATGCTTAAAGAAAGGGGAATTAAGATGGATCCAATTAGTTTAAATGTAGTCGAACTACAGAGTCCAGCGACATCACTGTCAAAGAAAATTGATGCTGTTACGATCAAGCCTACGGCCGACAGTGTTAACAACCAAAATGCAACCAATGAAGCGAACAGCTATAACAAATATGATACCATGGAACTCAGTCGGGAATACGTAGGGTATCGGACGAAAAGTGAAAATGCAACTGTAAACAGTGATACCCAGCAACAAAGTTCAACTGTTGATCAGAAAACCTCCCGGATTCCAGCTGATGAAGACGATGAATCAGCTGAGAAAAAACAGACAAAACCCCAGAATACTGAGGAAGAGAAAAAAGAAGATGACAGTATTTCCAGCAATCAGTTGGCGGGTTATACCAGTTCAGAGTTGAAGGGGCTGTTATTGTCCGGAAAAATCACGGTATCTGTTTATAATGATGAAGTCAAAAGTCGACAGGATGCTGAAACCAAAGCGGCTGAACAAAAGTCTACCAAAACTCAAAAACCCGTTATGGGATTGTCAAATAAGCGCGCGGCAAACAGTATTTTTTAGATAATTCGATTGACAATATAAAACTATAAAAGGAAGCGAAAGCCCGGATCTCAATCATCCAGTGGACGGCTTCTTTTTTTGCTTTGTTGGAGAAGCAATGGTTTAACTTTTCCTATTTCATTTTTTTTAAATTCGTGTTATATTATTTCTGTTGCTGGGTTGATTGTCTTGATGTAGCGGCGAATAGAGACACCTT
>JAKLQL010000101.1 GCA_022013395.1 Acetobacterium sp. | reverse complement strand
TGCATATTATGTTAATAATCGGACCGCACCTTTCGATAGCAGGTGGATTTAAAAAAGCGGGTGAAGAAGCAGTGAAAATTGATGCTAATACTTTTCAGTTTTTCACCCGAAACCCAAGAGGCGGTAAGGCCAAAGCCATTGACGAAAAAGATGTAGCTGGGCTTAAGACCATCATGGACAACCAGGGTTTTGGACCACTGTTGGCGCATGCACCTTATACTCTCAATATGTGTTCGGCAAAGCCGGAAACCCGGGAGTTTGCCAGAATGATCTTTAAAGATGATCTGATGCGGCTGGAAGAACTACCCTGTGAACTCTATAATTTTCATCCCGGCAGTCATACTGGGCAGGGCATGGAAAAGGGCATCGAGTGGATTGCCGAAATTCTCAATGATGAAATGTGGGCAGATCAGAAAACAACAGTTGTTTTAGAAACCATGTCCGGCAAGGGCACCGAAATCGGCAGAAATTTTGAAGAATTGAAGTTGATTATCGATCAGGTTGATCTGAAGGAAAAGATGGGGGTCTGTCTGGACACCTGTCATGTTTATTCCGGCGGCTATGATGTGGTCGGAAATCTGGATGGAGTTCTGGAAGACTTTGATCGGGTTATCGGGCTGGACTATTTAAAATGTATTCATCTCAATGACAGCATGATGCCCTTTGGCAGCAATAAAGACCGTCATGAGAAAATTGGCTTCGGCACCTTGGGGGTGGAGGCATTCAAGCAGATTGTCACCCATCCACAACTCAAATCACTGCCCTTTTTTCTGGAAACACCTCAGGAGGATACCTTGGATTATAAAAAAGAAATCGATTTGCTCAGATCCTTTTAATTGAAATCGCTCTTAAGATAACCGTCAGATGGTGGTTATTTTAAGAGGCAAAAGAATATGGGTTGTAAAATTAGGAACAAAAAATGAGCCAGGATGCGATTGATCACATCCTGGCTTTTTATATAGTGGAAAAAACACTTGCCGTCTATTTTAGATCAGCAAAGATAAAACATATCCCAATAGCATGTCTTCATTCACATCCCAGGGATCAGCCATGATGGCAACATCCTCTTCAGTCAGCTCCGGATGTCGGGCTGCGTAGGTTTCAAAATAGTCCAGATATTCAGATTTAATGGTTTCCATAGGGCACCTCGCTAGTATTTTCCATGATCAATGACATACTGATGAACAGCCTGGAGTTTTTCTAAATCCAGACCTTTGCCTCGCAGAATGGATTTTCCAGTTGTGAAAATATAGCCGCCTCCCGGTGCAGCCTCATCAATCATTTTTTGGGCAATATCGATACACTGTTCCGTCGAGTCGGATTTTAAAGCTTCAATGGGGTAGTTACCCATAATACACATGGTTTTTCCCACCTTTTCTTTAATCACCTTCATATCACCATATTCAAAAATTCCCACTACATTAGGATTTAAACAACCCAAATAATCATATAATTTTGACCAGTTTCCTTCAATAAATAATATAATCGTATATCCCATGTCGGTGAGACCGTTGACCAGCTGCGCAAAGGTTGGCCAGTAAAAACGTTCAAATTGCTTCGGGTTTAAGAATGGTGGCATATGAAGGGGCATAAAGATCGCCGGGATTTTTTTCGGCGAGCCGGAATAACCAGTGACACCCCAACGCAGCATCAACGGCAGCAGGGCTTCACAGGCTTGTTCCACCAGCTCGGGACAACGATGCATGTCGACAGCGATCCCTTTAAAACCCCGCAGTTGATCCGCTAAAAAATCAAATGGTGCTTCAATCATGTTGTCAGAGATAATGGGAATCCCCACCGAGTCAGTACAGTATTGATCGACTTCCCGGAGGATTTTGGTATGGCGCAGATAACTAAGAGCCCCTTTAGCCAGGTTGAGTCCGCCTAAAGCGCCGGGTTGGTCAAAGGCCTTGTATTGCCGGGGAAGGACCTTTTCTACCAAGGCTTTAAAGGGATCTTTGATGAGATCCTCATATTCGGTTGACAGCATCCCACAGACCTCAGGATGCTGCATAAAGCCGTCTTTATTGGGAACAAAATTCTGTGATCCGATGGTTGTATACATTCCCGGACATCTCAAAAAAGTGGCTGCGGCAGCATCGACTTTCATATCTTTGTAATAAACGGGCAGGCACTCCCTGACCAGCTCAAGATTCCAGGTTGCGGATTTGAGCGAACGGCCACAATAGTCGATGGCTACCTCTGGTCCGTTCAACGCAAAAATAGGGATGCGATCCGGCTTTTCAAGATTTACTGCTTTTTGTATACGGGTCAATCGTTCGGCCAATAATTGTTTGGCATCGCTCATTTTTTCACCGACCTTTATTCGTTAAAATAGAATTATCTGAAATTGTTTTCATGATTCAAATTATCATTATTTATTACAAATGTCAATATTTATTGAAGCTAAAATAATGTTTGAAAATAGGGCTTGATTTTGAAAAAGAAATATGCTACCATAATGTCAATTAGTGAGCAAATGTTCACATATTAAGGAGAAGATATGGATAAAGTTTTGAAAAACGACCATACTGAGGAAATCTTATTTGAGGTTGCCGAATTTTTTAAGGTGTTGGGAGATCCCACCCGGATAAAGATTGTCAGTGCGCTGTTTGAAAATGGCGAGCTGTGTGTCAACGATATTGTTGATTTAGTGGATGTCAGCCGAACGGCAGTATCACATCAATTGAGAATTTTAAAAGATAAACGGATTATCAGCTATCGCAAAGAGGGGCAGATGAAATTTTATCATTTGGATGATGCCCATGTAGAGGTCATCGTTCTTTTGACGATCACCCATTTAAGTCATCATTAAATTACCATTTCGGTAAAAGTAATTGAAAAGAGGTTGGCAGCATGAAATTATTTTTAGAAGGACTTAACTGTGCAAATTGCGCAGGCAAAATAGAAAAGTTAGTTGGCAAAATGCCTAATGTCAGAGAAGCAAGCCTGTCTTTGGCCACCGGATCATTGGTCATTGAAGAGTGTGAAGGGTTCGCTAAGGAAGAAACCTATGATGCTGTTGTCAAGTTGGTTCATTCGCTGGAGCCTCATGTGGTGGTGTCAAAGAGCCGAAAACAGACAGCGGCCACGGCACCTTGCGGATGCGACGGCCACGAACAGGGTCATCACCATGGGACTCACGAAGCAGCGATCGCTCATGATCATGGACATGCTCAAGGCGAAATGGATCAACGGCAAAAGGTCGAGTTGATCACAGCTATTGGTTTGTTTATTCTGGGCTTTATTTTTCAGGCGACGCTCCCAGCAAATCGGGAGATGCTGACGATTGGCGTTTTTTTAGGAGCTTATCTGTTAGCAGGGTATCATGTTATTTTGCTGGCATTTCGAAATATCGGGCACGGACAGATTTTTGACGAAAATTTCTTGATGACCATCGCTATCTTTGGTGCCCTGGTTTTAATGCAATGGCCAGAAGCCGCCGGGGTTATGATTTTTTTCGGTATCGGTGAATATTTTCAGGATCGGGCGGTGGACAATGCCCGACGTTCGATTGCCGAAACCATCAGCTTTAATGCGATCACCGCCAATCGGGTCAGTCCTGAGGGTGAAGTCGTTATTGATGCCAAACAGGTTAAGGTTGGGGATGTGCTAATCATTAAACCGGGTGAAAAGGTACCAGCGGATGGGGTGATTCTTCAGGGCGTCTCACATTTGGATACCTCCCCATTGACGGGAGAATCCTATCCGCGAAAAGTTGAAAAGGGCGATGAGATCTTAAGTGGGATGATTAATGGCAATGCCGTTTTAAAAATGCTTGTCACTAAAGACTATGAAAACTCTACCGCCATGAAAATCATGCATCTGATTGAAGAAGCCAGTGATAAAAAGGGTAAAACGGAAAAATTCATTACCAAATTTTCCCATTACTATACCCCCATTGTTGTTTTTTCAGCTATTGCTATGGCGATTATACCACCGTTGTTGATAGCTGGGGCTTCCTGGGAAACCTGGTTTTATCAGAGTCTGATTTTTCTGGTGGTGTCTTGTCCCTGTGCTTTGGTTTTGTCGATTCCCATCAGCTACTTTGGCGGGATTGGTCGAGCGTCGAAAGAAGGGGTGCTGATCAAAGGCGGCAATTATCTGGATGTTCTTTATCAGAGCAGTGTCTTTGTCTTTGACAAAACCGGAACCCTAACTCAGGGCGAATTCAAGGTCATCAAAACCGAACCGGCATCTGGTTTTACTGAAGCCGATCTGCTGGCCGCGGCAGCAGCTGGGGAACACTATTCCAATCATCCCATTGGCAAGGCCATCACTGCCCATGCCCAAATGAATGTGGATGAGACGCGTTTGAAAAACTATTTGGAAATTCCCGGCAAGGGAACCCAGGTGGAAGTCGCTGGACAGACAATTCTGGCTGGAAACAGAAGCCTGCTGCAGGATCATCAGATTTATTTGGCCGAAAATGAAGAAGAGGGCACCATTGTCTACCTTGCCATTGACGGCAAACTGGCCGGATACCTGGTATTGGGGGATATGGTTAAGGAAAATGCCTTGGCCGCCTTGCAGCAATTGAAGAAACTGGGAGCCCAAAAGACCGTCATGCTCAGTGGCGACAATTCACGAGTTGCTAACCAGATCGGGAAGCAGCTGATGTTGGATGAAGTGATCGGAGATTGTTTGCCTCAGGATAAGGTTGCCGCCTTTGAGAAAATAAAAGCAGATAATAAAGACGGAAAAACCATTTTTGTGGGCGACGGTATGAATGACGCCCCAGTGTTGGCGATGGCCGACGCCGGGATTGCCATGGGAGCTCTGGGTTCAGATGCCGCCATTGAAGCAGCCGATATTATTCTGATGAAGGATGATCCCATGGACATTGTCAAATCAGTGGATATTGCCAAATATACCAGACGAATCATGATTCAGAATATTGTGTTGGCACTGGGAATTAAAATCACCGTGCTGACCATGACCTTCTTTGGAATGGGGGAAATGTACCTGGCCATCTTTGCCGATGTGGGAGCCGCCATCCTGACTATTTTAAACACCACCCGGATTTTAAGATATCGGGGATTCTGGCAAAAGAATAGAGTCTAAAAGATAAACAAGAGTAAATTATCAACGATTTTTCGTGCCCCGACAGTTGCTAACTGCCGGGGTTTTTATTTCGGTTGAGCTTCATAACAATTGAATGTATGAAGGCCTGTAAATATTTGCTGATAAATGATCAAAAAACGAACATTATGTCAAATAAATACCGTAAATTTTTGTGATTTGCCGTAAATTTCCTTTAATCCATTGAAAGATGTGCAAAATTTGGATATAATGATTGCGGTTACAAATAAATAAAATTTAGGAGGCGTACGAAATGTTTGGTTACATGGGAAAAATATTACGTATTAATTTGACGACCGGTGAAATTGGCACTGAAGATCTTGATTTTGAGTTGGCCAAGAAATATATCGGTGGACGTGGTTTAGGGACAAAGCTTTATATGGATGAGGTTGATCCAAAGGTTGATCCGTTTGCCGCAGAAAATAAAATTGTCTTTATCAATGGTCCGTTGTCTGGAACAGCGACTCCTACCGGTGGTCGGTATATGGTCGTTACCAAATCACCATTGACTGGTTGTATTGCGTCGTCAAACTCCGGCGGCGAATGGGGCGCTTACCTGAAATATGCTGGTTATGATGCCATCATTATTGAAGGCAAAGCCAGTCTGCCGGTCTATGTCAGCATCAATGAAGAAAAGGTCGAAATTTTACCGGCTCTTGATCTGTGGGGCAAAATGGTTTCTGAAACCAGTGACATGTTAAAAGAAAAACAGCCGGGAGCCAAGGTTTTAACTATCGGTCCAGCTGGTGAAAAATTGTCGCAGATGGCTGCCATCATGAATGAAAAAGACCGTGCTGCTGGTCGTTCCGGCGTGGGTGCCGTGATGGGTTCGAAAAACCTCAAAGCCATTACGGTTAAAGGCAATCTCAAACCGGAAATCGCCAATCCGGACGGCTTAAAAGCGGTTACCAAAGAATGTCGAACCCTGTTAAAAGAAAATGGTGTCACCGGTGGTGGTCTGCCGACATACGGTACCGCAGTGCTGGTTAATATTATCAATGAACATGGCGTTTACCCGATCAATAACTTCCAGGGTGGTCAGGATCCCGATGCTGAAGCCGTCAGCGGCGAAACCCTGACCGAAAAATACCTGATCAAACGGAATCCCTGTCATCATTGCCCGATTGGCTGCGGCCGCTGGGTAAAAAGCGAACACAGCCCTGATGGTATCGGCGGACCCGAATATGAAACCCTTTGGGTATTTGCCGGCGATTTAGGCATCGATGACATGGAAGTAGTAATTGACGCCAACTACTGGTGTAATGAACTGGGGATCGATACCATTTCAGCCGGTGCTACCTTAGCAGCAGCGATGGAACTCTATCAACGGGGTTATATCACCGACGAAATGCTCGATGACGATGTGATCCTGAAGTTCGGTAATGCCGATTCAGTGGTTCACTGGCTCAAGAAAATGGGTAACCGGGAAGGCTTTGGCGATTTACTGGCTCGCGGTTCTTACCGACTGGCTGATTTCTTCGGGGTGCCAGAATACTCGATGTCCGTTAAAAAACAGGATCTGCCAGCCTATGACCCCCGTGGAATTCAGGGAATGGGTCTGCAATATGCAACCTCCAACCGGGGCGGTTGTCATGTCCGGGGTTACCTGATCTCACCAGAAATTCTGGGCTTGCCAGAAAAATTGGATCGCTTTGAATTAGCCGGAAAACCAACCTGGGCGAAAATCTTCCAGGATCTGACCGCGGTCATTGACTCCACCGGTTTATGTCTGTTTACCTCATTTGCTTTAGGCGCCCAACAATATGCCGACATGTTAAATGAAGTATTAGGCACAAAATGGTCAGCTGATGATGTACTGTTAGCCGGCGAACGGATCTGGAATCTGGAAAAACTCTTCAATTTAGAAGCTGGTATTTCACCCGATGAAGATACCTTGCCACCACGTTTCTTAGAAGAAGAAATGCCGGAAGGACCAACCAAAGGTTGGGTTCACAAACTGGATGAATTACTGCCACTTTACTACAAAGAACGTGGCTGGGATGAAGATGGGATTCCTACCGAAGAACGTCTGGAAAAATTAGGTTTATTATAAAATAAATGTTGGGGATGATCTCAGATCGTCCCCTTATTTCAGTTGCGGAAAGCTGAACGACAAAAAATAAAACCAGAGCCGATTGGTTAGTTCGGCTCTCATTTTATTGAAATTTAATAAAAAAATATTAATAAAGAAAATTAATAATACAAATCCCTGGTTAATAAATATCCTGGTTACAAATAAATAAAATTCAGGGATGCATGGGAAAAATAAAAAGACTACTCCAAATGGAATGGCCTTTAGGTTTGCAATAAAAATGCAAAACGACGAGGGTGATGCCCTCTGCTAAGCCCCTTTTCCACACTGGGAGACATAATCGTTTCCAATTATACCCTACCGGTTTAAGTTCATAGTCTTGATGACCTTAGAAACATTAAACTTCGGAGTTTTTATCATTATATAATATTATCCGATAAAATGCAAATAAAAACAGACAAGTTTAACAATTTATGTGGGTCAGCATCGGTATAAAAAAAATTCAGACGACTGGCGG
>JAKLQL010000100.1 GCA_022013395.1 Acetobacterium sp. | reverse complement strand
CCGTTCAGCCTGAAGCTGGAAGCAACCGCTACACCCGGGTTGGTAATTTAAAATTTGACGCCGATGGTAATTTAACCGATGGCAATGGCAGCAAGGTTATGGGGATACCGATTGATGCGGATGGTAATCCGATTATGGATGCCAACGGGACATTGGCGATTGATGCATTAAAAGCTATAAATGTTGATCCTAAAGAGCTTGAAAAATATACCGGTATTACCATTGGTAAATCCGGTGAGATCACTGGGATTAAAGCAGGTGATCCCGAATTTACAGCCGCAACTGGTTTTAGCTGGTTAAATTCGATCACCGTTCCGACTACATCCAATTATACTGGAAATGTTAAATTAGCTGTTGGGGATATGTCCTCTGTCGATGAAACAGCAACTGAATATGTTAAAGGTTTGTTAACGCTTGATCCTACTGCTGGTGTTGAAGGATCAATAACCTTGACAAAAACGGGGGACGTGTACACCATAAGTGGTCTTAGCGATAGTACTGGAACCGAAATTACCGATTATGGGACAGCAACCCTCTCATCAGCTGGAATTCTAACCTTTTCAAAAGTACCCGGTCTCAAAATAGACACAACTAAAATTACTGGTGATACGACGACAGGTGTTGGCATTGGGACAATTGTGAAAGATGGCTACACATCGGCTGTAGCCACTGTTTCTAACGCAGGTGGAGTGGTTGAGTACTTAAAATCGGCTGATCTGGCG
Source organism: Acetobacterium sp. (assembly GCA_022013395.1). Taxonomy (GTDB): domain Bacteria; phylum Bacillota; class Clostridia; order Eubacteriales; family Eubacteriaceae; genus Acetobacterium. Next base: position 1,110 of record JAKLQL010000100.1, on the reverse strand, counting down.
GATTTTGATGGCACGACAGACGGCAGCGTTGCTCTTACGAGTACAACAACTGATGGAACGCTCACGCTGGATGTTAATGGAACCGGATTTGCACAAATAATTACGGATGGGCTGGCGACAAATCCAACTGTTGGAAAAATTGAAACCGGCAGCGACAAACCTGTTACATTAGGTTATCTGGCCATTGCAAAATTTGGTAATACCGATGGTTTGCTGCAGGATGGAAATGGATACTTTATGGAATCAGCTAACTCGGGAACACCCATTGCATCGAAAGCCGGTACAAACGGAACAGGTGGGACAGAGTCAGCCAATCTGGAAATGTCAAATGTCGATTTATCTCAGGAATTTACCGATATGATTATTGCCCAACGTGGTTTTCAGGCCAATTCGAGAATTATTACCGTATCAGACTCAATTCTTGAAGAACTCATTAACCTAAAACGATAAACTAAGCTGGAACAGCTCACCCGAAGGAGAAAACTTCTTCGGGTAGAGCTTTGTCTAAGGTCAGTCACCAAATATGTGTCTGCACATATTTGGTGACTGACTTCGAACTGCAAAAGATAATTGACTTTGTGGTTTAATCTCAAAAATAACACGACAATTGAGGTGCAAATATGATAGAATTAACAAGATTAAACAAACAAAAAAATGAAAAATTTATTTTAAACAGTGAACTCATTGAAACCATCGGGGAAAAACCAGATACCACCATCAGACTTGTTAATGGAAAAAATATTGTTGTTGTGGAGAGCTCAGCGCAAGTTGTTTCAAAGGTACTTGCGTATAAACGAACTATTTATGGTCGTTAGGAACTCAATTCTGAAAGATGAATTTAACAGAAGTGTCAAAACAATAGCTAGGAGAAACGAACATGGCAGAAATTCTTTCGCAGAGTCAAATTGATAGTCTTTTAAGCAGTTTAATAAGTGGAAAAGACGAACCGGAAGCGCCAAGTGCGGCTCCGGGTAAAAAGGTTAAGGATTATGACTTTAGAAGACCTAAGCTATTTACCAGAGAACAGCTTAAACATTTATTCAGCATCTATGAAAACTACGCCAGATTAGTGTCTTCGCACATAACGGGGATTCTGCAGACCTATAGTTT
>JAKLQL010000099.1 GCA_022013395.1 Acetobacterium sp. | reverse complement strand
AAGGAAACGGCACGCTGATTTCTGAAACTGGGGTGTTCAATTATACAAATATTCTCACCGACGATGAATTTACCTTGAACAGTAACCTGATCCTGGGAACGGGGGACTGGACCATCGTATCTTATATTCCACCGGATACGGAAGAAGGTCAGCTGTTAACGGCCAATCTCTGGGACACCATCCTGCTCGTCTTAAGAAATAATGGCTTTGCTTATTTTCTACTTTTCACATTCGCTTTATTTTTGGCCATGCTGATGACCATTAATAAGCTGAAGAATGATGAAATCCGGTATTTTTCTGAATATGATGCCATGACCGGCATCTATAACCGCCGGACCGGTTTTGAAAAACTGACCCAGTTGTACAAAAATATTGAGAAAAACAAAAGCGAAATCTCAGTCTGCTTTATCGACATTAACGGTCTCAAAGACGTTAACGATTATCTTGGTCATGACGCTGGGGATGAACTGATTTTAACCATTACCGATGGCATCAAAAAAAATATCCGGGAGAATGATTTCGTTGCCAGACTGGGCGGGGATGAGTTTCTGATCATCTTTGAAGGGATTGATGAAGTCGGCGCGGAAGCCGTCTGGTCGCGCATTGTCAGTGAGTTTGAACACATCAACGACACCGAAAACCGGCGTTATGTGATCAGCGCCAGCCATGGTATCGAAACCTTCAACGGCGGTTCCAATGAATATATCGACACGATCATCAACCAGGCCGATGAGAAAATGTATCGGGAAAAGAAAATTATCAAAAAAGATTTAAAAATTATCCGGGAACGCTAAAAATTGTAACCGGATAATTAATCCAAAAAAACAGGAAGCGTTGTTTATGCTTCCTGTTTTTTTGTAAGCATTTTTTTGTTTGTTCTTAAATCATAATTTTGTTTGAAAAAATAAAAAATGGGAAAAAATAAAACAAAGGTTTGAAATTCATAAGAGCGGAGAGAAAAAGATGAAAAATTTAAATCAATTAACAAAAGCATGGATTAATCTGATACTTTTAGTCATGACGTTGGTTATCAATGGGTTGGGCGCGTTTGGTTTCTTCAATGGGTTATCACAAAAAGCCGTTTCAGATATGTACGCAACCTTAATAACACCGGCACCCTTTACCTTTAGTATCTGGAGTGTCATTTACACGTTGCTGTTTGCCGCACTGATTGTCATGATTATCAAGCATCAGGATGCTTATTATGCTAGTGTCATTGACCGGATCAGTCGGCTGTTCTGGCTGTCCTGTGGATTAAACATGATCTGGATCGTCTGTTTTTCCTACACGCAAATCGGCTTGGCGACCATTTTTATCTTTGCCTTTGCCATCATCCTGGCATTGATCATCAAACAACTGGGTGCCATTCAAACCAAAAACAGCTGGCTGTTGCCAGCGGCTTTTGGGATGTACGCCGGCTGGCTACTGATTGCATCGGTTGTTAATACGGCGGCATGGCTCGTTAAGATTGAATGGAGTGGATTTGGCATATCCCCGGAAATTTGGAGTGTCATCGTTTTGGCAGTCGCCGTCGGTTTGACCGTGATTGTTGTATTAAACACCAAAAATGCCATCGTTCCCATTCCTGTCGCCTGGGGCTATTTCGGTATCTATCAGTCCTTAATGTCACCAACCGGATTTCAAGGACAATACCGTTTATTACCGGTGATCGTCATACTGGGAATCATCCTCCTGATCGGGTTGGCAGGGATTCAGTTCTATCGCAATCATTATCGGCTGATGCCGGAAATGTCAGGCAATGAAAGTTAGATAATGCGCAACGATTTATTGCGTATAAAAAAATTGCCAAGTTTTGTCGCTAAATTTTATTTTGTGACAAAACAAGGTGGCAATTGGTCGGAACGGAATGATTGCCAAAAACAAAGTCAGCTGAAGAGCTGGCTTTGTTTTTGATTCATTTAATCAAATCAAACAGAGAATTAAAAGCGCGTCAGGCAAAAGTTCAGGAATTTCTTGAGAAAAAGAGGATAATGCGGTAATATAAGATAAAAAAGTATGAAGGAGGTTGGTTTGAATTTACTGTTAATTATTCTAATGTTGCTGCTTTGCTTATTGATTTCGGACATCATCAGCCATTTTATTCCGTTTATACCCACCGCCCTGATACAGATCGGGTTGGGTGTGGTGATTGCGTTTATTATGAAAAACAATGCCATTGAAATAGAGACAGAATGGTTTCTACTCCTGTTTGTCGCCCCACTTTTATATGATGACGGACGCCATTTTTCAAGAGAAAATCTATGGAAAATGAGAGAGAATATTTTTGGCAATGCCATTATTCTCGTCTTGTTGACAACGATTTTAGGCGGGTTTTTCATTAACTGGCTGATGCCCTATGTCCCGCTTGCCGTCGCTTTTGCATTGGCGGCCGTGCTTTCGCCCACCGATCCGGTAGCTGTGAATGGCATTGCCAGCCGGGTCCATATTCCGACAAAGGTACTGACTTTAGTTCGGGGCGAATCCCTGATCAACGATGCCTCCGGTCTGGTGGCGTTTAATTATGCCATTGCCGCCGTTGTCACCGGCTATTTCTCACTCCGGGATGCGGCCCTGAATTTTACGTATATGTTTATTGTCGGGGCCCTGATGGGCTTGGTTCTGGGCCTGCTGATTGACTGGATTGGTTTTATTCTCCGGAAAAAAGGGATTCGGGACGCCACCTTTCACAGTTTACTGCAGATACTAACTCCCTTTATTATCTATATCGCCACCGAAGAATTATTTCATGCGTCTGGCGTTATTGCCGTGGTGGTTGCCGGGATTGCCCACGCCGCCATCACGGAGCACACTTCGTCGATGTTGGCCAAAGAAAAGGTTATTTCGGAAAACGTCTGGTCAGTGCTGTTATTTGTCCTCAATGGAGTGATTTTTATCCTGTTGGGGCTGAATATCCCGTTATCGATGGGTGATGCAGTTGCCGATGTGGATATCAACAACTGGTTAGCCATTGCCAGTGTGTTGGTGATCTGGCTGACGATTTTCGTCATTCGTTTTGTTTACTCGTATCTATCCACGGTGATTCGTCATGTTATGGTGAAAAACAAGGAAACCGACGCACCAAGTGTTAAAACCAGTCTGCTGATTAGCCTCACCGGGGTGCGTGGCGCCGTGACTATGGTTGCAGTGCTTTCGATTCCGACCTTATTAGACAGCGGCGAGGCCTTTCCGCAGCGGTCGCTGATTCTCTTTATTGCAACGGGCGTCATTCTGGTCACTCTGTTGGTAGCGACCCTGTTTTTGCCGTTGTTGTGCCGAAAAGAGAATGAAGAAAGCAAAGAAAAAAACCAGATCGATTTTAATTCAGCCATTATCAAAATATTTTTAGCGACGATTAACCGCATCAAACTGGAAACAACACCTGAGAATGAAATGGCAGCCTTTGAGCTGATCAGTGAATATAAGCGGATGGTTAAACGGATCCAAGCGGAGCAGAATTCCCCGGAAACCGATGCATATCTGCTGAAACTTAATGAACTGAAGCTAAAAGGACTGCGGGCTGAGGCCAGTTATCTTGAAGGTTTGCTGGAAAATGACCAGATCGATCCGCGTGTTTATGAGAAATTTGAAGCTGCTCTGGATCGACGGGAAGAAGCTCTATCAAATGATGTGCGGTTCAGTGTCAAGTATTTTCTGGGAAAAACCCTGCGGATCTGGCATCAGTTCAGGCGAAAATATAAACAGGATCCGGAACGACTGATGGAAAAAATAGCGAATATCAAGGAACTTCAAATTAAAACCTTCCAAGCGGCGATTGAAAGTCTAGCGCAGGAACAGCAGAAAGTCGAAAATAAGGCCGATACCGAAATTATCAATGCGGTGATTATGGGTTATCAGGGGATGATCCGACGACTTTCGATGGAGCGGTCGGAGTTCAAAGAAGACGACGAAGAACAGAAAGAAGAACTGCGGATTAAAGCCATGGACAGCGAACGTCAGGAAATTCAGCGGATGTATGAAGCGGGTGAAATTTCAAAAGAACAGTCAAAAAAACTGCGCCGCCATATCAATTATATTGAAAGTGCCACCCTGGACGATAACGAAGAATAACGCTAAACCCTAAAAATCAACCCTGAGGATCAACCTTTTGGTTGATTTTCTTTTTTTTGCTTTGGGATAGAATGAAAACAAGAAAAAAATAGGAGGAAAAAAAGAAATGAACGCGATTGTATCCGTAAACCAATTAAAAAAGAGTTATGATCAAAAGCAGGTTGTCAGGGAAATATCATTTGCAGTCCAAAAGGGGGAAATTCTGTGCTTGTTGGGCCCTAACGGGGCGGGGAAAAGCACAACCATTAACATGCTCTGCGGGATTCTCGGCTATGACGGCGGCGAAATGTACTACCGGGGCGAAAAAATCAACAGCTGCTTGAACAGGTTCAAGCGTAATCTGGGGGTAGTCCCCCAGGATCTGGCCATTTATGAGGATCTCAGCGCCGAACAGAATGTCCGTTTTTTTGCATCACTCTATGGTTTAAAGGGTCGAGAACTCGAAGAAAAAGTCAGTAAAGCGCTGAATTTTTCCGGTCTGCAAGAAAGCCGAAAAGACCGGGCCAAAACCTTTTCCGGTGGGATGAAACGACGGCTGAATATTGCCTGCGCCATCGCGCACGAGCCGGAGCTGTTGATTATGGATGAACCGACAGTGGGGATTGATCCCCAGTCCCGGAATCATATTCTTGGCGCCATCAAAAAGCTGAGTCAGCATGGGATGACCATCCTCTATACCACCCACTATATGGAAGAGGTGGAAGAAATCTCCACCCGGATTCTGATTATGGACAGTGGTACCATCATTGCCGAAGGCACCAAGGAAAGCCTGAAAGAGGATATTTTTGATGAACGTCAGTTTATTATGGAAATCGAAGAAGACCAGGGCTTGAACGTGGACGCGTTTTATAAAATTGAAGGCATTAAAAAAGTTGAAAAACAGGCCCAGACCCTGACGATTACGACGCTGAAGAACATTGAGAACCTGGATAAGATCATTGCCCTGGTGATCACCAGCAAAACAAAAATCCGCAATCTATTCTGCCGAACGGCCAGCCTGGAAAATGTCTTTCTCCGTTTAACCGGAAAGAGTTTAAGAGATTAGGGGGAGAAAAGAATGAGTGCCATCAATTTAAGAAACCTTTATTTAATCAGCCGGGAAGACTTCAAAAATCTATTTAAAAATCCGATGTGGCTTTTTTATAATCTGGCCTTTCCGTTTTTATTGATTGTCGTGCTGGGGTTCCTCCAAAAAGACAACTATGGCGGGGCGGTCAGCGCCTTTGATTACTATGGTATTACTCTGATGATTTATACGGTGATCTCCAGCGGAATGACCTCGGCGAATGCCTTTATGGAAGTGGCGATCCGTAAACCCAACATGCGGATTATTTACGCCCCGGGAAATGAACGGGTGATCTATCTATCAAAGATTGTTTCATCCTTTGGATTCTGTCTGCTCTGTCATCTCACAGTTGCGGTCCTGACGTTCACACTTTTTAAGATCCGGGTGGATGCGATTCCGCAACTGCTGATTTTGTTGGTCTTGACGGAGCTCTTCTCGGTGGGTCTGGGCGTGATGTTTTGCTGTATTTTTAAAACCGAAGCCACAGCCAATCAGATCCTCAGTATTGTCATTAACATCTTTGCTCTTTTAGGAGGCCTTTTGTTTCCCATGGATGGTTACGGAGCGGTAGTAAGGAGTCTTT
>JAKLQL010000098.1 GCA_022013395.1 Acetobacterium sp. | reverse complement strand
GAGATGTTCCACTATAGCTATGAGGAATTTTTTGAGTTTGACGATCCCATTTTCAAACTGATTGATTCGCCAGATGAGGTAGAGCGGTATTGCAATGAACTTGCTGAAAAAATCCAAATCTCTTTTCTGGCTAATGCAAAACGAAAAGATGGGTCGATTATGCCCATTGAAGTGTTGTGCAACCATTGTTATTTAAATGAGAAAAAAGTTGCCATCACGGTTGTGCGAGACATAAGCGAGCGTTTGGCGGTGGAACAAGCTCTTAATCGGGCAAAAGAAGAAGCGGAAAGTGCCAATCAGGCTAAAAGTGAATTTCTGGCCAACATGAGTCACGAAATCAGAACTCCCCTTAACGGGATCGTCGGGATGGTAAATTTGATGCGGCTATCCAATTTAAATCAGGAACAGCAGGAGAACATCAAAATTATAAAAACCTGTGTCAACGCGCTTTTGAATGTTATCAATGACATCCTTGATTTTTCCAAGATGGAAGCGGGAAAACTGGAGATCAAGAAAAAGAATTGTGATATCAAAGCGCTGGTAGAACATACGATTAAAGCTCAGGTACCCATAGCGGAAAATAAGGGAATCGAACTCAATTATGCCTTTTCTGCCACCATCCCCCAATTTGTTATGGGAGATTTTCATCGGATCCAACAGATCCTGAACAATCTTATCAGCAATGCCATCAAATTTACCGATGCCGGAGAGGTATGGGTCAAGGTTAAAAATCAGGCTTTACATGGAAATCAGATTGATATACTCTTTACGGTTGAAGACACTGGCATCGGCATTGCGGAAGAAAACCGTCAGCAGATCTTTGAGAGCTTTAGTCAAGTGGATGGTTCGTTTACCAGACGATTCGGAGGTACTGGGTTGGGGCTTGCCATTACCAGACAATTAGTAGAGTTGATGGGTGGAAAAATCTGGGTGGAAAGCACAGAGGGCGTCGGCAGTCGGTTTTTCTTTCAACTGAGCTTCGATTTAGCTGAATCCGAAGACAAACCGATTGAAGTCCATCCCAATTATTTTAAGATCAATCAGGAATATAAAATCCTGCTTACCGAAGATGATAAAGTCAATCAATTGGTTATCTCGCGCATGCTAAATGAATGTGGTTATGGGGTGGATGTTGCCAACAATGGTTATGAAGCAGTTGAAATGATAAAAAAGAATACCTATGATATCATTCTGATGGATATTCAAATGCCTGAAATGGATGGCATTGAAGCGACCAAGCGGATTCGCAAGCTAAATATCGATACCCCGGTGCTGGCGATCACCGCCTATGCCCTCCATGGTGATCGGGAAAAATTTCTCGCCCAGGGAATGGATGGTTATATCTCAAAGCCCATTAAAGTCGAAAAGCTGGTTGAAGAAATTGAAAAATGTATCAATAACAAAGAAAAAGTCACACACTCGGGAGACTTTGAAATGAGGATTGACAAAAACGGCGAAATTGTTATTAAAGAAAGAAATACCACGGATAGTCTAATTGGAAGAATTTATGATGAGGAAAAAGAAAAAGAATTGTCTGAAGTGATCCAGGAATTAAATTACAAGGTTACAGAAAGAGAATTTACGACCTTTGAAAAATTAGCCAATCGCATCAAAAAGCTTTCCATTGCCCTGGATATTGAAGATATGAAGGTGATTGCTTTTAAAATTGAATTGGATATCAGACGAGGCAATTTTGAAGCGGCAGCAAAAAAAGTCAGTCAGATTAATCATATTTACGCAGTCTATAAAAAAACAGTATAATAAACATACAGCTGACATGGAGATTGAATCGATTAGCTAGCTGTCATAAGAAAGGGATAAAAGAAAATGAAAATACTAATTGTTGAAGATGATATGGTGAGCCGACGTTTTCTGGGGAAGTTTTTAGCCCAATATGGAGAATGTGATATTGTGGTTGATGGGATGGAGGCATTAGACGCTTATCTTATTGCCATTAAAGAAGAGGAACCTTACGATCTTATCTGTCTGGATATTATGATGCCAAAGGTTGATGGGGTTAAGGTATTAAAAGCCATCCGAGATTTTGAAATACAACGGGGGATCTTGCCCGAAAACAAGGTTAAGATCATCATTATTACCGCTTTGGCGGATACTGAATTTGTTAATACTGCCTTTGATCTGGGATGTGAAGCCTATGCTGCCAAACCAGTTGATACAGAAAAGTTAGTTGAAGTGATGAATAAATTAGGAGTAATAAAAATAGACTGATAGGAAGATTAGAGTGAGGTAAAAAAATGGGAATCTTAGAAGATCACATTAATAATTATGCAAGTTCGGAGCACCCCACTGTTCAAATGACGGAACCTGAACAAATACCAAAAAAAACAGGCAATTCATTGTCTCATTATCTGTGTGATCTTAATGAAAGTGTCAGTGATCAGCTCAATCGCGACATGTTGGTGGAATTAAAAAACAACCTGAGTAATGTGCTGTTTCAAAAAGAATATACTTATACCCATGTGACTAAGTTTTTGGCATACATGTATGAGAGCATCGAAGGGAATCCGATCATTCTCACAGTACTGGATCGGATTAAGAGAATGGATGAGTATACCTTCACTCATAGCGTCAATACGGCATTTTATGCCATGTTTATCGCCATGTGGATGGAGTTGGAAGAACAAGAGATCATCAATGCTACCCAGGCAGGATTTCTGCATGATATTGGGAAGATCTATATCCCGGATACCATTTTAAATAAACGGGGTCCCTTAACGAATGAAGAATACGAAATTATCCAAATCCATCCACTCTATGGTTATTCTCT
>JAKLQL010000097.1 GCA_022013395.1 Acetobacterium sp. | reverse complement strand
AACATCCGGAACTGAATTAATCTGTTTCCCGCTGCTTAAGTTCAATACAGGTAGTGAATCATCCAATGATTTTTCAAAAATCACATTCATGATGCCCTTTTCTGCAAAAATAACCGGGAACCCGGAATCCGGCGAAAAGGAATAGTTGGGAGTCTCTTCGGTTTCTTTATACCGCTTCATACACGCCCAGTTCCCGCCTTCTTCATCGCCGCCAATAATCAGGCGAATCCGTTTATTAATCGGGACCTTGGCATCTTTTAAGGCTTTTAAGGCAAACAAGGTGGCGATCGTGGGTCCTTTATCGTCCAGCACCCCTCGACCATAAATCCTGTCGCCATCAATGGTTAAATCAAAAGGCGGTACTGTCCAGTCGTCACCCACTTCCACGGTATCCACATGGGTGATGGCGGCCACCATTTCTTCGCCTTCGCCAAATTCCAGGTAACCACAATACCCATCACAGTTTTTGGTCGTTAAGCCGAAACTTTTGCCCAGCTCCAAAACGTAATTGATGGCCTCATTGATGCCATCTCCCAAAGGTGCTTCCGGAGTAATCGCTCCGGCGTTGGCGTTCACTGATTTTATTTGTAACAGGCCTCGCAGGGCTTCTAAAACTGTTTCTTTATCAAAATGAATGGTCATGTTTTTCCCCATTTCTGTCGCTATGATTTAGGGCTACCACTTGGCTAACCCTACTTATTGTACCAGACTTTCCAGCGCTTTGGCGATAATATCAAAATTCTTCTTCATGCTTTTGATACTCCAGTATTCATCGGTCTGATGACAGGTGTTGGGTTCCTCGGGGAATCGTCCCCCAAAGGCCACGGCATTGTCAAAAGCCCGGGCATAGGTTCCCCCACCAATCGCTTTGGGGCCAGTGGTATCGCCAGTATAATCCTCATATATTTTCTGCAGCGCATCAATGAGATAACTTTCTTTTTCAATATGCAGCGGCGGCAGGTCATAATTGATGTTAACGGTAAAACCCAGAGGGGTAACGGCTTTAGCAATGTGATCCCGGATATCTGTTCCTTTCATCGTTACCGGATAACGGATATCACACTTTAACACCGCCTTTTCCTGATTGACATTGGCAATCGATGGATTGATGGTGAGCTTTCCGGAAATTTCATCTTCAAAATCGATATTCAGTCCCTCAGAAGTGGCAATGTCAATGAGATCCAGAAAGGGGTGTTCCAGCCCCAGCATTCTCAGTTCACTGGCCAATAAAAACATCGCATTGATTCCCTCATGAGGCTGAGATGCATGGGCCGGCTTACCGGTGCTTTCATAAACGGCATCACTGACAATGGCCTTGGCGTAATCCGGAACAGTGTTGATCTGATTGCCGCTGAAAAAGCCCAGTTTGTGAATGGACGGATCCAGATGCTTTTTGATGCAGACATTCAGAATTCCCTTTTCGGCAAAAATGGCCGGATACCCGGAATCTGGTGAAAAGGCATAGGTCGGCGCTTCTTCGGTGGCCTTATAACGGTTCATACAATGCCATTCCTCACCTTCTTCATCGCCGCCAATAATCAGACGAACCCGTTTATTGATCAGGGCACCGCTATCTGCCAGAGCCTTCATGGCATACAGCGCTACCAAAGTGGGACCCTTATTATCAATGGTTCCCCGGCCATAAACCTTATCTCCGTCAATGGTCAGATCAAAAGGATTAACGGACCAGCCATCGCCCACCGGAACCGTGTCCACATGAGTCAGAATTCCGATCATTTCTTCGCCCTGGCCCATTTCGATGTAACCGCAATAGCCGTCACAGTTTTTGGTTTTAAAGCCAAAGCTCTCGCCCAGATTCAAAACATAGTTGATCGCCTCGTTAATGCCAATACCCAAAGGTGCCCCCGGCATAACAGGCCCGGCATCGGCATTTGTTGAATCGATTTGCAACAGCCCCTTCAGGTCGTCTAACAGGTCTTTTTCGTCAAAATTATTTTTCATTTATTTTGTGATGCCTCTCCAATGTATTCAAAACGTTTGTTGTTCTTTCCATCTTTTTCGATGATTTCATTCCACATGCTTGCCGGCCGAACCCAAAGCCCGCCTTCGCCGTACAGCGGCCGGTAAATCACCATCGCCTCCATGGTTTCACTGTGGGTTCCAATCCCGATGACTTCATATTCATTTCCTTTATAATGCCGATAACGGCCGGGTTTGATAATTGCTTGTTTCTCCACTGATCACTCAACTTTCGCTTTCTTCTTCTTGTAAATCGTGATATTATATACAAAGATTCTTAAGAAAATGGCAAAGTGTTCGAACTAAATCGTATTCAACCTTTTT
>JAKLQL010000096.1 GCA_022013395.1 Acetobacterium sp. | reverse complement strand
CAGAAAACAAGCAAGCTTCAGGACAAACTGAAGAAAGATAGTCTGGAATATTTTAATGACCGGGTTGTTGAAGATCTGGAAAAAATAAAACCTGGAGAATTTATTGAGGCAATCCATTTGGATTGTTTGCTTTTGTGCATTGTTAAAAATTTAAAAAGCCAGAAAATGTTTTCGATGGAAGCCTTATTTGATCCCAAAGGTACCGCCATCGAGCTGCTGTGGGCCTACTACCGGCAGAATTTAAGAAACATGGGGATTGACAATAACGAGAAAGTTGTCACCTATCTCCTTAAAAATTGCTTGTATACCGAAGGTTTCCATATCAAACATGGCAATAAACCCAGTGACAAGGGTTGGGGTTTTTTCACCACCAAAGGTTATATTATTTATTTCAAACGAAGTCGGCAGGTGTTTTTCATCTACACCGAAACTTTCCCCAATGCCCTTTATCATCCCTGCAATCGGGTCACCTATGAGGATAAACAATATCTCCAGCTGATTATGAACAGTGGGAGAAGCTTGGGCGAAGCACAACGGGAATTGGATGAATTGATTTTTTACAGCGATGAACCGGAAACCATTGCTCAGATGGAACGTTTCTTTGAGCGGCATAACCTCTATTATCAGATGGAAACCTTTCTCAAAAAACAAAAAGAAGTGCAGCGAAAACGGGATAAATATCTGCAGGTGCAGCGAATTATCAATCATATTTTCAATGACTTTGGATTCCTGCCCTATTGTATCTATGATGAGTGGTTTGTGATCCAAAAAGAGTTAAAAGAGAATGACATTTTATTGAACAAGCTCATCGATACCGATGCCAGTTTAAGGAAAAATTATACCTTGGGTCAGATCACCTATGCGCCGAAAATCATTGAAGCTTTCAATCGGGGTGCCGAAGAAGTCCAAAGTTCGTTAAATATTGTTGAAGATTCAGTCGCCAAGGCTATTTTGTGGGTGGCTTTTAAAGATTCCGTCACCGAAACCTTGTCTCAGGAATGGGTCCGTATTGCTGGTGAAATCCTGGATAAAGAGGATAATGCCTTATCGGCGTTTTTCAAATATGTCAATCTTAAGAATATTGAACCGGACAAGGTTTACTTTATGGGCCTATTTATTTACCACCTCATGGAGCGGGGCGTGCTCCAAGCGGACAGCTTTCTGGAAAACTATGAAGGTGCCGTGCGAATTTTTCTGGAGTGCCGTCGGGTCATTGAAGAACCGAAGTTTGAAGGCACCATTTTGCCCATGGATGAGCTTCTGGAAGAAGTGTTTCCCGAGAAGAAAAAAGAGAGTAACCTATAGAGGAGAAAAACCATGCGTGTTCTTTTAGTTGAGGATGAAAAACCATTGGCGGCAGCATTGGGGAAAATCTTTGAAAAAAATAAAATATTGGTAGATGTTGTCAATGATGGCATCGAAGGTAAATTACTCAGCGAAAATGATGTGTATGATGTCATCATTCTGGACATTATGCTCCCGGGAATGTCTGGTTTAGAAATCCTGCGCTCAATCCGGGAAGCCGGAAAGAATGTCCCAATTCTTTTATTAACTGCCAAAGATGATACCAAAGATAAGGTCGATGGACTGAATATGGGCGCCGATGATTATCTGGTAAAACCCTTTGTCACCGAAGAACTGATTGCCCGGATCAGAGCCCTCGGCCGTCGACCCTGGGAAGTTTATCAGGATAATGTGATTCATTATGCGAATATTTCATTAAATATCAATACCGGAGAATTATTTGTGGATGAGGCGTTAAATAAATTGACAGCCAAGGAAGCTCAATTGCTGGAAATGTTTATCCGAAATCCCGGTATGACCATTTCAAAAGAGCAAATCCTGGATCGAATCTGGGGAATTGAAAGCATGGCCATGGAAAACAGTGTGGAAATCTACGTGCATTATTTGCGGAAAAAGCTGGACACATCCCAGGCCTATATCAAAACCATTCGCGGGTTGGGTTATGTTTTAAAGGAGCGGGAGAATGTTAAGCCTTAACAAGCTGCGAATCAATCTCACCCTGATGAATACAGGAGTCCTCATCGGACTCCTATTATTTATTTCTGTATTTCTATATGTGGTTCTGAGTATGGATGTGGAAACAAATGTGAATAATAATTTAAAAATATATTGTTCGCAGCTGGCCAATGAAATTGAATATCTGGAGCGTTATGAAGCGGGACAAGAAGTAACCGAAGAAGAAAAACAGGGCTACTACGAATATACCCGCAGTCTTATTCAGAATAATATTTCCTACATTATTTTCGATCAACAGTATCGCGTATTAGATCAATCCTACACCCTTCCGCTTGAAGAAGCAAAGCTTATGGAAATATCAAAGCTTTATTTTGATAAAAATAAAGAAAAATATTTAATCAGCAATTACAAACTGGGTGACAAAGAATATAAGATCTGCACCTATGCGGTGGTTAATAAAAACGGCGAATTGAAAATTGTCCAGGCCATGAAAAATATGGCTTCCGAGCGATCTCTTTTAGGAAATGCTCAGGAAATGGTGGGATTCACCATCATTGTTGGTGCGTCACTGTCTTTTTTGGGCGGTTATTTTCTGTCTGGCCGATCCCTGATTCCGATTAAAAAAAGCATGGAGCGGCAGCAGGAGTTTCTGGCTGACGCTTCCCATGAACTGCGCACACCCATTGCTGTGATCCAGACCAATCTGGAAGTTGTCAAAGCCAGCGCCGATGAAAGTGTGGAAAGTCAACTCACCTGGATAAATAATGCCTATGATGAGGTGCAATGGATGCAGCATATTGTCGAAGATCTGATGTTTTTAGCCAGAGCTGATTCGGGAGATATGATGGTTCAACGGGAAACCATTGATCTAACCTATTTAATCCGGGTGGTCAGTGAAAAAATGGCACCTTTGGCTGGAAAAAAGGGAATTGGTTTTATCAATCAACTGGATGAAGATTTAATTATTGACGGGGATGAAAAACAGATCACCCAATTGCTGGTGATTCTGCTGGATAATGCGATTAAGTACAGCAATGAGAATACCATTATTCGCATCATCGGAAAAAACACCGTCCAAGGGGTGTCGGTGGAAGTCATCGATCAGGGCATCGGGATTCCCAAAGATGAGATTAACAAGGTTACCCAGCGGTTCTATCGGGTTGACAAAGCCCGTTCCCGAACTGAAGGGGGAACCGGTCTGGGATTATCGATTGCCAACTGGATTGTGGATGAGCACCATGCTGGCATGATCATCGAAAGCGAAGAGAAAAAGGGAACAAAAATAACATTGAACTTTGATAAGGGGGTAAAAAAAAGTGAGTAATCTAAAATTTTACGGCGATGAGATTATCACCGGTCCCGGTACCTTAAGTGCCATCAAAAACTTGGTAGGACAGCGGTTCTTTATTGTAACCGGAAAAACAGCGTTGTTTCGAAATGGCACAATCAAGCGGGCGGAAGCCTTTTTAAAAGAGCGTGATAAAGACTACGACATCCTCAGTGGTATTGGAGCAAACCCCAGCGTTTCCGATGTGGAAGAGGGTTTGATTAAGATGAAAGCCTTCAACCCGGATGTGGTGATTGCCATTGGCGGCGGATCAGTTATAGACGTGGCCAAAGTGATGACGCTGATGTGTGAATATGAGGCGTTGACCATTGAAGAAATCAGAACCGGGAACGCCCCGGAGAAGCGCGAACGGATTATGCTCGTTGCCATTCCATCCACTTCAGGGACCGCTGCGGAAGTGACCCGGGCAGCAGTCATTACCTTTACCGAAGAAAATATAAAAATCGGATTGAAAACAAAAGCATTTATTCCCGATGTGGCCATTTTAGATGGCGAACTGGCTCTGTCCATGCCGCCCAGTGTTATGGTGGAATCAGGAATGGATGCTTTGACCCACGGCCTGGAAGCCTATATCAACAAAAACGCGGATGACTTCACTAAAACCATGGCCAAGGGGGCGGTGGAAGGTTTGTTAACGTACTTGCGCCGGTCTTTTGAAAGCGGTGATATTGAAAGTCGTCAGCATGTCCACAATTTTTCCTGCCTGGCTGGTTTTGCCTTCCAGAATGCTGGACTGGGAATGGATCATGGCATTGCCCATGCTTTTGGCGGACGCTTTGGCACCAGCCACGGACTCCTTAACGCCATTGCCCTGCCCTATGTGCTGGAATACAATCAGCAGGATCTTCAGGTGGCTGAGGATCTGGAACAGCTATCCCGGTTAGTCGGGAAAAACATTATCGACGAAATCATCGATTTAAATAAAACCTTTGGCATCCCGACCTCCTTCCAAGCCGCCGGTATCCACGAAACTGAATTTAAAGCGCATTACGATGATTTACTGAAAAATTCATTAATGGGCTCTACCCAGCGAAATCCGGTTGCTATGGATGCATCCGCGATGGATAAAGTTTTAAAAAGCATTTATTATGGAAAAAAGTTATTTTAATAATGGAAATAAATTAGCTAATTGCCAAGCTGATCATAAAGCGAATAGCACTTTTGCAATTATCTATGAAATAAATATTTAGGAGAATACATGAGTTTATTAGACGGGTTAAACAGTCGACAACGAGAAGCAGCAGAAACCATTGATGGGCCATTACTGATATTGGCAGGGGCTGGATCAGGAAAAACACGAACCATTATTCATCGAATTGCCCATATCATTGAAACCGGGCAGGCATGGCCCTCGCAAATTCTGGCCATTACTTTTACCAATAAAGCCGCCGGAGAAATGCGGGAACGGATTGCCAAAATGAACATTCAAGACAGTAAACGGATTTGGATGTCCACCTTTCATGCGATGTGCGCCCGAATCATGCGGACCCATGCGCAATGGTTGGGCTATGATGATAATTTTGTTATTTACGACATGGATGATCAAAAACGTTTATATAAAAGTCTGATCAAAGAATTGGGACTCAATGATAAATACTTTACCAACCAGTTTTTAGGCGGCGAAGTCTCAACCGCCAAAAATAATTTTGTCAGTCCCGAAGCCTATATGAAAGAAAATGCTGGCGATTTTCGAAAAGAAAAGGTGGGCATTTATTATAAACGTTACCAGGAAAGCCTGAAAGCCAATAATGCTATGGATTTTGATGATCTGATCTACAATACCCTGGTATTATTCAAAGGCTTTCCGGAAATCCTGGAACAATATCAGAATCGCTTTAAATACATCATGGTTGATGAATATCAGGATACCAATCACAGTCAATACGAACTGGTTAATATGCTGGCCGCAAAAAATAAAAATATTTGTGTCTGTGGGGACGATGACCAGAGTATCTACGGCTGGCGGGGAGCGGATATCAACAATATTCTGGATTTTGAAAAAGATTATACCAATGCCAAGGTCGTCAAACTGGAAGAAAACTATCGCTCAACCCAGACGATTCTGGACTGTGCCAATGGCGTTATCGCGAGAAATACCGGCCGTAAAGAGAAAGCGCTGTGGACCAACAATGACGGCGATGAAAAAATAATGATCGCCTCCTTTAACCAGGGTTATGATGAAGCCCGGTTTATTGTTGATGAGATTAATGACAATATTACCAAGGGCAATGGCATCTTTGGTGACTTTGCTATTTTGTATCGAACCAATGCCCAATCCCGGCTGTTTGAAGAAGCGCTGATGCGGGCGGGTTTACCTTTCCAACTAATCGGCGGAACCGGATTTTATTCCCGGGTTGAAATTAAAGACGTTAT
>JAKLQL010000095.1 GCA_022013395.1 Acetobacterium sp. | reverse complement strand
GTGTCATGGAAAATCTTTGGCTGGCTTATCAAAAGAAATTTTCTTATGCATCGGAAATTACCTGGAAGACAATTATGGAATCCGTCCGCAATTGCATGGGGTTGATCAGAATGGAGGGCAGACATTAGTTATTTTATGGTGCATTCGTTTTAAAGTCTAATAAATGAAAGTGGTAATTCATGTACAAGTATAAACATTCGAAAAAAAGAGCAAAACGTGTCGTTAACATGTCGTATATCATATAGAAATGTCTTAAATAAGCCATTTACCTACTGTTTCGTAATCAGTAGGTCGGGGGTTCGATTCCCCCCGCTAGCTCCAGTAAATGAATAATTTTTATTTAAAAGAATGGCTTTAATTAATGGCTACTGAACAAACCGCAAACCCGCAATATCACTGACTTTAAAGCGATTTCGTGGTATAATAAGTGCAAGAGAAATGTGCGAAACCACGCAAAAACCTTGCACACGGAGTGATTTAAATGTATAAATTCAGCGATAATCAGATAAGTTTCAGCGATTTCAAACAACCCATTGGCATGAAAATGAATGTCACCAATCGATGGGTAAAAAAAGCCGAGTCGATTCCCTGGAAAACCATTGAAAAAAAGTACGCCAAACTGTTTTCAAATAAAAAAGGGAATGTGGCTAAACCATTGAGACTTGCATTGGGTGCCTGCATCATTCAAGCTGAGTATGGGTATTCCGATGTGGAAACGGCCCTACAGATTCAGGAAGGACCGTATCTTCAGTTCTTTTGCGGTTTTTGTGAATATCGGGATGAACCGCCATTTGATCCATCCCTGATGGTTTACTTCCGCAAACGGCTGACCCCTGAGATTCTGGGTGAGATCAACGAGCTGATCATTCAAAATGCAGAAGCCGACAAGGTGAAAGATGAGTCCGATGATCAGGATGATTCATCATCGGACGAACCACCTCAAAACAGTGGAACCCTTATCGTTGACGCGACCTGTGCGCCATCGCATATCCGGTATCCCCAGGATACCGCACTCCTGAATGAAGCCAGAGAAAACGCCGAAGCGATGATCACTGAAATGCACGACCCCTCCGATGGCAGAAAACCGCGCACCTATGCCGGACAGGCACATAAAGATCATTTGAATCTTGTGCGTAAAAAGAAAAATACAGCTAAAACAATCCGCAAAGCAATTGGAAAACAACTGCGCTATCTGCGCAGAGACCTGGCTATTATCGACACCATGTTGAGTCATCAAAAAATACTGTCGAAAAAATGGCAGGTTCGGCTGGAAACCATCCGTTGTCTTTATGAACAGCAAAAATACATGTACGACAATCATACCCATCAGGTTGAAAATCGGATTGTCAGTCTGTCTCAACCGCATCTGCGACCCATTGTCAGAGGGAAAACCAAAGCACCGGTGGAGTTCGGCGCAAAACTTGACATCAGTGTGGTGGACGGGTATACCCGTCTTGAAAAAGTATCCTTTGACGCATATAACGAATCATCCTATCTCATTGACGTGATTGAGCGGTATAAAGATCGGGTTGGAGTTTATCCCTCGCGGATTCTGGCAGATAAGATTTACAGAAACCGGGCCAACCTCAAGTTCTGTAAAGAAAAAGGAATCCGATTATCAGGTCCGGCACTCGGCCGCCCACCTAAAAACGCAGTGATTGATAAAAGACAGGACTACGTGGATATTTGCGAACGTGTTGAAGTCGAACGAAAATTCAGTCTCGCCAAACTCAAATGTGGCCTGGGTCTGATCCGGACACGTTTGCCTGAAACAGGCCTCTGTACCATTGCTCTGTCGATTGTTGTTCTGAACCTGCGAAAGGTTCTTTATGCCCTTTTTCAGTTTTTTATGCCGGAATTGAATGGGGACAGTTATTTTCAAAAATTGGTAATTATTCAGTAGGCATTAATTAGCGATTCTTTTTTATTTAATAGGAAATTACGCAAAAAAAGAAAAAACAAAATAGGCCAGAAAAAGGAAAAAAAGGTATAACAAAAAAAGCCTTCAAACGAATGAAGAAGATCAGAAGAAGAGATCATCCTCGAAGAAAGCGTCATTAAAAAGATCATCATCTTCATGAAGAAAATAATCCATATCGAGCAGATCATCAATAGACATCCGACGGATTTCATCCGCGGAAAAGCCTTCCGGGGGAGCAAGAATATATTTGTTACGCAGCGCTTCAACATCGGCGGGTGATAGCATGGGAAACCTCCTGAGAAAAAAGATATCCCATTATAGCATAAATAAGGGTGAGTCAGGAAGAATCGGGATCCTTCAGATAGTGATGAAAAAGCGCAGTATGGTGGTGGTAGATCTCCAGAATACTCATGGTATGACCGCAGGAACAAAGGAGGGGGTCAAGGCCAAAAGAGAGTGCAATGGAATCGCGCCAGCGATTGAAAG
>JAKLQL010000094.1 GCA_022013395.1 Acetobacterium sp. | reverse complement strand
AGGCTTCGATTTTCAGTTCGCTATCATAACGGACAACCCGTTCTTCGTGGTGTTTCATTTTAGTACCTCCGCTTCCATCCCAGTGTAGCATTGATCTGGTTTTATCTCTTGGATGATATTGCAGTTCCGAAAAAAAAACAGGAAATTACTTTCCTGCAGAGGGTGTCGATAAACTACCGTACCGACCAATTCTTAATCTGATGTTCGCTGCGGAATCGGACAGGCTATGCCATGTCCGCTCCGATGCGTACAACATGATGTAACAATTGTCGGTATTGGGTTATCTTTTTGTGACAGTCTGAGGCGGCGCGAGCCGCCTGAACTTTTATCAGTATCGATCAGAATGAGGAAGGAGGCAGCAATGGAAGAAAAACTTGCCCTCATTAACGGAATTGGCATCACCATGGATGAAGATCATCCGGATTGCCAGGGAATATATATTAAAAATGGCATCGTTGAAAAAATCGGCACCAGCCAAGAGATAAAAAAACTGGCCGAGTTGGAACAAGCCGAGATCATTGATCTCAAGAGCAAAACCTTTTTGCCCGGCCTTCATGATTGCCATGTTCATATGATGAGCACCGGCCTGTCGGCCATCGGAATCAATTTGTACGAGTGCCAATCCATCGCAGCTGTGCTGGAAAAGCTGGCTGCCGAAAAAAGTGCCAACGAACAGGAATGGATCTTTGGCTATGGGTTGGATGAATCCCGGTTGCAGGAGAAAAGACCCCCCAATGCCAGCGAATTGGATCAGCATTTTAGATACCGGCCGGTTTATCTGGTGGATCGGGGCCTGCATTATACCCAGGTCAATACCATCGCAATGGAATTGATGGAATTTTCAGCAAGTGAAGAAGGTCTGGGCCGGGATCAAGCGGGAAATTTAACGGGAAGACTGCACAGCCGGGCCAACAGTCACGCCCGAAAATATTTTTTTGACAAGATGACCTGGGAACAACGGGAAGCGGCCATTCGTCATACCGCCAAAATGGCGGTGGCAATGGGGGTCACCACCATCCATGCCATGGAAGGCGGTGATCTGTCTTCAGATGAAGACATTCCGGTATTTTTAGAAATCATCGACAGTTTGCCGATCCATGTGGTGCTCCACTGGTGCAGTACCACGGTGCCGGAGGTGGTGGACAAGGGACTGAAAATCATTGGCACTGATATCCTGTTGGATGGCTCCATTGGTTCACGAACCGCTGCCTTTAAGGACCCTTATACAGATGATCCTGAATCGCTGGGAGAACTTTACTATTCCGATAGCTGGATCACCCACTACATTGAAACCGCTCATCGAGCGGGACTGCAAACCGGTTTTCATGCCATTGGTCAGCGGGCCATTACCCAGGTTCTAAACTGTTTGGAACGGGCCCTGAACCACTATCCGGTTACCGATCATCGTTTTCGGATTGAGCATTTTGGTTTCCCGGATGACCGCGATATCAAGCGAGCGGCCGGCCTGGGAGCAGTGATTTCGACCCAACCGGCTTTTACTTATTTACGTGGCGGACCCGATAGCGTCTATGGAGAACGGGTGGGCGAAGAGCGAAACCGCCGGGCTTATCCGATTCGTGATTTTATCGATGCCGGGCTTGTCGTCAATGGCGGATCAGATTCCAATGTGACTCCCATCAATCCGCTACTGGGGATTCATGCGGCAGTAAATCCGCCTTACATTCAGAATGCCATCACCCCCGATGAGGCACTGCGGCTGTTTACCATTGATGGGGCCTTCACGGCTAAAGAAGAAAAAATACGCGGCAGTTTGATCCCGGGTAAAGCTGGCGATATCACCGTTCTGGATCAAAATCCCCTGGCGGTATCACCGGAAACCATCAAGGATATTTGGGTGGCGATGACAATTTATCAAGGCAAGATTGTTTATAAAAAATAAAGGAGAAGCATGATGAAGTATATTTTAGGAATTGACGAAGGCACCACCGGCGTAAAGGTCATGATTTTTGATAAGGCCGTGAACATTATTTCTCAGGCCTATTCGGAATTTACTCAATATTTTCCCCAATCCGGATGGGTGGAACACGATGCCAATGAAATTTGGGAAGTTACCCTGAAAATGGTGGCTGAGGCGCTAAAAAAAGGCAACGTCAAACCTGAGGCGATTGAAGCCATTGGCATTACCAATCAACGGGAAACCACGGTGTTTTGGGACAAACAAACCAGTCAGCCCGTGTGTCGGGCGATTGTCTGGCAGGATCGTCGCAGTTTGGGCATTTGTGAAGCATTGGAAGCCAAGGACGGAGCCGGAATTGTCGATCGCACCGGGATGATTATTGTCCCCAATGATGCCGCCACAAAAATTCGCTGGTTGCTGGACAATGACCCTAAAGTTAAGGCCGGCGTCGATAACGGCGAATTGCTTTATGGTACCATTGATACCTGGTTGGTTTGGAAACTGACCGGCGGCCGCGCCCATGTGACCGATTACTCCAACGCCTCGGTTACCCTGCTGCAAAACGCCAGAACCCTGGCTTACGATGAATGGATCCTCAATGAATTACAGATACCCCGAGAAATATTGCCGGAGCTGCGAACCTCCAGCGAGGTTTACGGGATGACCGATCCGGCGGTGTTCTTTGGGGCCGAAATATCGGTTGCCGGTATTTTAGGCGATCAACAGTCTGCCGCATTCGGGCAGAGCTGTCTGGAAAAGGGCATGGCAAAAAATACCTACGGAACAGGATCCTTTATGGTGATGAATACCGGCGATAAGTATGTGCCGCCTTCAGACGGTCTGTTTTCACCGGTTTTATGGAGCGCCAAAGGACGCACCGATTACGGATTGGAAGGCATGGCCGATGTGTCGGGCGCTGTCATCCAATGGCTGCGGGATGGTCTGGGAATTATCAACGACGCCAAAGAAGCTGAGGAACTGGCGCTGCAAGTGGAAGACAGCCTCGGGGTCTACTTTGTGCCGGCTTTTGTGGGCTTGGGGGCTCCTTATTTTGATTCCTATGCCAGAGGCACCATTATTGGTATTTCCCGGGGAACCACCAAGCATCATATTGCCCGGGCGGCCCTGGAATCGATGGCCTTCCAGGTGAAAGATGCCTTTAATGTGATGGAAAAGAAATCAGGCTTTCAATTGACAAAACTGCGGGCTGATGGCGGTGGTGCCAAAAGTGATTTCATGCTTCAGTTCCAGGCCGATATTTTAGGAATCCCGGTCGAGCGTCCGGTGATTACTGAAACCACCACCCTGGGAGCAGTTTATGCAGCTGGTCTGGCTGTCGGTTACTGGGACAGCTTTGCCGAAATTGGTGAGTTCTGGAAAATTGAAAAGCGTTTTGAACCGCAAATCAGCGAAGAAAAACGGCAGGAATTGTGTGATTTCTGGGATAAAGCCGTCAACCGTTCAGCGGGATGGTTGAAATAAAATCTTGACAATTGCCTGCTGATGGACTAAAATATAAGAAAATCTCTTTGCACTGCAGTGATTACAGTACAAACTGAGCAGGCGATGAACGATCAGAAGTTCATAGGGCCGGGCCACACCAGTGGCAGCAGATGATTATGCGCACATCTGCGGGACAGTAAAATGTTCCGTAGGTGTGTTTTTTTATTAGTGACGGAAGTTATGGATTAAGGTCTTTTTTCGAGGATGACGATTATACCAGCAGATATTGGGAACATAAGCTAAAACTGTCTAGAATTGATTGATTTATGAGTCGATAAAGTGAAATAAAAGTCAAAAAACCAGAGAAAATGGAGGTGATTGCATGACTGAAAACAAAACCACGGGATTAACCACAACCGAAGCCCGAAAGCGGCAAGAACAATATGGAAAAAATGAACTGACAGCTGAGAAAAAAGAGAATTTCTTCATTAAAACATTCCATATTATTTGCGAGCCGATGTTTTTGCTGCTGATTGTGGCGGCGGTGATTTACTTTGTTTTAGGGGAACCACGAGACGGTGCCGTGATGCTGGTTTTTGTCATCGGGATCATCAGCATTGATGTCATTCAGGAATGGAAAACCGATCAGACGCTCAATGCTTTAAAAGAGTTATCGACACCCCATGTGACCGTTATTCGGGATGGTCAGGAAATTAAGATTGCCAGCATGGATTTAGTTCCGGGTGATTTAATGTTGATTGCCGAAGGGGTTAAAATACCGGCAGATGGCGAAATCATTAAAGCCAATGACCTTTGTGTGGATGAATCGTCACTCACCGGCGAAGCCGAAGGCGTTTGGAAGGTTACTGTTGAAAATGCTGAAGCATCAGACGATTACTGGCGCCGGGATTATTGTTATGCCGGCACTTTGGTTACCCAGGGCAATGCCACGATCCTGGTTGATAAAATCGGTGCCTTAACCGAATACGGAAAAATTGGCACCAACGTGGCGTCGGTAATTGAATCACCGACGCCGTTACAAAAACAGACCGGCAGCCTGGTGAAACTCTGTGCCGGCATTGCAGCGGTGCTGTTTGCTTTAGTCAGCACCATTACCTATTTTAATATTCCGGATCATCCACTAAATGAACGGATTATTGAAAGCATCCTGTCAGGAATTACCCTGGCAATGGCGATGATCCCGGAAGAATTCCCGGTCATCTTGACGGTCTTTTTATCCATGGGGGCTTGGCGATTAGCCAAGAAAAATTCCCTGGTACGCAAACTGCCAGCCGTAGAAACCCTGGGAGCCGTTTCGGTCCTCTGTGTTGATAAAACCGGCACCATTACTATGAATCAAATGACCGTTCGAGAAACCTGGGCCTGGCAGGGGGATACCGAAAATCTCTGTGAAATGATGGGTCTTGGCTGTGAAACCGAGGCCTATGACCCGATGGAAAAGGCAATGTTGCGGTATTGTGAAGAGCATGGGATCAAAAAGTCCCATCTATTTGGTGGCCAGTTGATCACCGAATATGCGTTTACCAACGAATTGAAAATGATGGGGCATGTCTGGCATCATGATGGCGAAATTATTATCGCTGCCAAAGGATCGCCAGAACGATTGTTGACCATTTGTAAGCTGACCAGCGATGAAAAAGCAGCGATTGACACAAAAATTATGGCGATGT
>JAKLQL010000093.1 GCA_022013395.1 Acetobacterium sp. | reverse complement strand
TTTCATCGCACAAAAAACACCCGAAAAATCAATGATTGACTAAACGGATGTTGAATAAATCAAGTTTTAGCATTTATACTTTGCGAACAGCCACGTCCTCAAAATCAAGATGGGTGGTAATCTGACCGGGAGGAATAATGCAAAAGCCATCATCCCATTGCCCGGTGACGAGTTTTTCGAGCGGTGAAATACTGCCTTGATCCACCACCACTTCCAGGCCAATCAGTTCCCCAATATCATTCACCCGAGGAAGATGCTCAGCCAGATCGTAGGCACCCGTATCAATGAGCATCAGATTTTTATAATTTTTGAACATAATATTCATGACTCGCCTGGCCCGGCTCTCACCATATTTTTCCAGGTTATGCTGGTATTCCTTATCAAGAGACTTTTCCCCTTTTAACCATCCCTGAGTTAAGAAATAGGTGGATGTCCGAATCCGTTCCAGGTTTTCCTTTTCACAAAGAAGGATATCAATACAATCCCCATATCGGGGAATGATCAGGGTCGCCTTCTCACTTTTTAAACCTAATAGTCCGTTTCCGCAATTGCCATAAGCAAACAACAGCTCATCATAACGATCTTCAGCTTTATCAATCTCCTCCTGGAGGGCATTTTTTAAGCGTTCCGGGGAGTCGTGAAGCAGGTTGGACATCCAGACAACTTCCAATTCCTCCCCCGTTTTTTGCATTGCCATTTCAACCTCATCCTTAATGGTTTCACATGCAATTAATAATCTCTTCATTAATTTTTACACCTTTTTTCTGTTAGCGCTTTCAAACGCATTATTGATAAACTATTTTTCTCTATTAATATCAGTATAACCAAGAATTCTTTATTTACAAGTAAGAATTCAGATAAAATTTCCCCTTGATAATTTCATCTGAATGCCCGACTTTATGTTATAATATCATCGTCAATTAATCTTAATATTAGGAGAAAAAAATGGATAAAAGTTTGTTCCGAAAAGAAACCCTGGCACGCCGTAAAGAAATTTATTGTGCCGACACCGATGCTAAAATTATCGAACAATTCCGCGATAGTGATCTTTATAAAAATGCCGACTGGATTATGGCTTACGTAAGCTTTGGTACCGAAATCTATACGCATGATTTTATTAAGCGCGCCTTAGCCGATGGCAAACACATTGTGGTTCCTATTTGTAATATTGAAGATCATACCGTTACCCTGTCTGAACTCATCAATTTCCCTGAAGATCTGGAAGAAGGCCATTATGGCATTTTAGAAGTTCGTCAAGAATGCATGCGGATTGTCGACCCTAAACAGCTTGATCTGGTCATGGTTCCCGGCTGTGCCTTTTCACCATCTGGACACCGCATGGGCTTTGGTGGCGGCTATTATGACCGGTTTCTGGAAACCATCAGTGACGACTGTATCACCGTCGCCCTGATTCGGGAAGACTTTATTTTCGAAAAGATCCCGATGGAAGAACACGACAAAAGTGTTCAGTTCATGGTTACCGAAAAATGTGTCAATTGTTGTCCCATCCAGGAGGCCTAATTTAAAATGAACGTTACAGAAGCCATTAGCTACATTGAAGCAACCCATAAATTTGGCACCCGCTTAGGTTTGGAAAGCATGAGCCTGTTGCTGGACGTCATGGATAACCCCCAGGATAAACTCAAGTTTATTCACATTGCCGGCACCAATGGAAAAGGGTCCACCTCCACCATGATCGCCACCATTTTAAAAACCGCCGGATACCAAACCGGATTGTTTACCTCCCCCTTTCTGGAAGCCTTTAACGAACGAATCCAGTTAAACAACGAACCCATCGACGATGAAAGCCTAGTTTCGGCTACCAGTTTTGTCAAAGAACGGATTGAAGTCCTGATGGCACAAGGCGAACCGCATCCGACCGAGTTTGAAATGGTTACCGCTGTAGGATTCCAATATTTTTATGAACAGCAGGTGGATTTTGTGGTTCTTGAAGTTGGTTTAGGAGGACGTCTTGACGCCACCAACATCATCAAAGATCCGCTGGCAGTCGCCATTATGAGCATCAGCAATGATCACACCGATTACCTGGGAAACACCCTGGCGGAAATTGCCTTTGAAAAAGCCTCCATCATCAAGCAAGGTTCGGATGTGGTTGTTTATCCTCAAGAACCGGAAGCGTTAAAAGTGATTCTTGATTTTGCGCAATCCCAAAACGCCAATGTGACCTTAGTTAACCCGGATGATATCTCGATTTTAAGCTACACCAGCAGCAACCAGACGCTTAAATACCTGGGTGACCATCTCTATCTTGATGGCTTTGAATTAAAACTGCTGGGCAGCCATCAATCCCTGAACTGTTTAACCGCTCTCGAAGTCATTGCCCTGCTTAACCGCAAGGGTTATGTGATCAAATCAAGTCATATTAAAAAAGCCCTGGCGGCGGTTGTTTTTCCCGGACGATTCGAAATTTTTCTGGAAAATCCGGTGGTCCTCATTGATGGAGCTCATAACAGCAACGGTATTCAAGCCTTTGTTAAAAATATGAACCAGTATTTCCCCAACCGGACCATTAATTTATACTTTGGGATGTTGGAAGATAAGGACATCGAAGAATCACTATCCTATCTGGTGCCGATCGCCAGTACGATCCACACCCTGACCCCTAATAGCGACCGGGCCTTGCCAGCTGAAAAAATGGCCGAGCTCATTCGCACCACCTACGGAAAAAGCGTAGACTTTTATGACACCATGGATGCAGCAGTGAAAAGCATCGATCTGACCAAAACTGATGAGGTTAATGTTTTTGTCGGCTCACTTTATATGATCGGCGAAGCCCGAACCCTGATCCGGAAAAACCTTTTAAACTAACTAACACTCGGTAATTGCGAAGTGACATGCGCTTCACTGCCCGGTTAGCGCTAACAATTTTTACGCTGTCCGTCGGACAGTCTACCAACTGTTTGCCTACACGTTACAAAATTGTTTGTGCTAACCAACATCAAAGCAATTTCCGTTCGGTTCTTTTTAATTTCTAATGACACCTATAAAAAAGCCAATGATTAATGACCTGTCTCTATTTAGACAAGGGATTAAACATTGGCTTTTTTTATTTTTTATTGTTCCAGCGCACTGGTCAGCAGTCGGATCACGGTTTCTTTATCCGGCGCCCGGAAAAGCTCATTTCTGATGGCGGTAGCATGATGAAGACCCTTGGTATAGGCCGCCAGATGCTTGCGCATTTCTCTGAGCCCGGCGTCTTCATTTTTTAACAGCGCCAGCAATTCGATATGTTTTAAAGCCACCTGGACTTTTTCTTCCGGAGTCGGCTTTTCCAAAGCCACACCATGATGTAAGTAATGAATAATCTCCCGAAAAATAAAGGGATTACCAATAGCTGCCCGACCCACCATCAGGCCATCGACCCCAGTGGTTTCCAGGGCTTTTTTTGCTGCTTCACCGCTGTTGATATCCCCATTTAAGATTATCGGAATTCCGGCATTCTTTTTTACTTCAGCAATAATCGCCCAATTGGCCTGGCCTGAATAATAAGCTTCCCTGGTTCTGCCATGGATGGTTAAGGCGGCGCCGCCGGCTTCCTCCACCCCTTCGGCAATTTCGCGAATATTAATGCTTTCATCATCCCAGCCGATTCTGGTTTTGACAATCAGCGGCTTTTAGGATACCTTCGCCAGCGCTCTAACCACT
>JAKLQL010000092.1 GCA_022013395.1 Acetobacterium sp. | reverse complement strand
TCTTCAGAGCAAGGTTTATATCTTGTTTTACCATATTCACCCTGTCTCCATTTTGTATAGTGAACCGCACAATACCCTTTTGCCTTAAGCTCTCTTTTACATTTTTTTATTTTACATTTGCTAATAAATTTCATAATAAATAAAAGAACTCCAATTCATTTGATGAATTGAAGTTCTATATTATTAAATAAAAATGGCAGGGGCAGAAGGACTTGAACCCTCGGCACGTGGTTTTGGAGACCACTGCTCTACCAACTGAGCTATACCCCTACAACAGCAACTACTATATTATAATTGCTGAAGAGGCACATGTCAATATATTTATGAAATATTTTGATGTATTTTTAAACCTTTAAATCAATCTTACTTAAGTTAAGTAGTTCTTGGTTAGCTTCCAGAATTGGATTCACTTCTTCAAGAATAAAATCATCAACCTGTTGCGGTGCTCGCCCGACATATAGACTTGGATTAAGAAGCGCATCAACATCTTCAGTTTTTAAATTAAACGAGCCATCCTTTAGAATTCTTTCAATTAAATCATTGGGTTTTCCTTCTACTTTAACCGTATTACCGGCTTCCATGGAAAGCACTCTGATTTTTTCGTGGAGCTCCTGGCGATCGCCTCCTCGTTTAACTCCTTCCATGATAATATTTTCAGTTACCATAAATGGCAGTTCCGCATTAATATGTTGAAGAATGACCTTTGGATAAACGACCAGGTTCTCAGAAACATTCATAGCAATCATTAAGATCGCATCGGTAGCTAAAAACCCTTCGGGGATACTAATACGCTTATTAGCAGAATCATCCAGAGTTCGTTCAAACCATTGAGCCGATGCCGTTAAGGCCGGATTAAGCGAATTAACAATAATATAACGTGCCAGCGAACAAATCCGTTCTGATCGCATTGGATTTCTCTTATAGGCCATCGCTGATGAACCGATTTGATTTTTTTCAAAGGGCTCTTCTACTTCTTTTAAATTTTGAAGCAGTCGCACATCAGTCGCAAATTTGGTCAGCGTTTGCGCGATGCCGCTTAATACATTTAAAACCTGGGAATCGAATTTTCTTGAATAGGTCTGTCCGCTGACGGCAAATGATTTTTTGAATCCCATTTTTTCAGCCACGAGATCATCCAGCTTTTTGACTTTTTGATGATCATTGTCAAAAAGTTCCATGAAACTGGCCTGGGTACCAGTTGTTCCCTTTACGCCAAGCAATTTAACATTACTGATAACGTGATCAAGATCAGATAAATCCATTATTAAATCCTGAATCCATAAACATGTTCGTTTGCCGATGGTGGTTAATTGGGCTGGCTGAAAGTGGGTAAAACCTAAGGTCGGCAAATCTTTATATTTGGCGGCGAAGAGGGACAGGTGATTAATCAAATTAATCACCTGTTTTCGAACATGCATTAATCCTTCCGTATAAACAATGACGTCAGTGTTATCCCCGACATAGGCACTTGTGGCGCCAAGGTGGATAATCCCCTTCGCTTTAGGGCATTGGGCTCCATAGGTATGCACATGCGCCATAACATCATGCCGTAATTCTTTTTCTTTTTGGGCGGCAAGTTCATAATCGATATTTGTGATATTTGTTCGCAGTTCTTCAATTTGTTCTTCGGTAATGTTAAGCCCCAGTTCTCGTTCAGCTTCGGCCAGTGCCACCCACAGTTTTCGCCAGGTTTGAAATTTGTTGTCGGCCGAAAAAATATGGAGAATTTCCTTGGAAGAGTAACGTTCAATTAATGGGTTTTCGTAATATGCTTTCATAATAGTTTCTGTTGATCCTTTCAAATTAAATCAAGATGGGTTTATAAATTACGGGATTCGTTAGTATCCGTTATTATTATGTGTTTGTCTCATAGGTTTTATATAAGCGCGTGATGTTACTCACGTTGTTTTCAATTTCATTTATTTCCAATATGATTCCATTGATTTGAACAGCACCGGTAGCTGTGACAAACCGATTAGGTCTTTTTGTCAACATATTGTCAATAATAATTTGTTTATCAACGCCGATGACGCCGTCCAGAGGACCAGTCATACCAATATCGGTAATATAGGCCGTGCCACCTTGTAAGATCCGCTCATCTGCTGTTTGGACATGGGTGTGGGTACCGTAAACGGCGGTGGCTATGCCGTCCATAAAATAACCAAAGGCAATTTTTTCTGAAGTGGCTTCGGCATGAAAATCGATGAGCAGCAGATCGGAAGCATTTTTAAGCTCTTCCATAATCGGCACCATGGCATTAAACGGACAGTTTAAGCTTGGCATAAAGATTTGTCCCGATAAATTAACCACGCAGATTTTTTTTGTATCTCCATGATTCAATTCACAGGAAAAAATATCATAGCCCTTTCCAGGACAAGGTTCCGGATAGTTCAGCGGGCGAATAATCTGCGGAAAATCAGCAATTGTTTCAAGAAGTTCTTTTTGCTGCCAAACATGATTGCCCATGGTAATCACATCAATTGGCAAATTCAGCAGTTCTTTGGCATTTTTTGAAGTCAGCCCATTTCCACCAGAGGCATTTTCCCCATTAACAATAGTAAAATCAATCTGGTATTCAGAAATGATCTGGTGAAGTTCTTTTTTTAAAACCGTTCGTCCGGGTCGGCCATAGACGTCACCCAGTATTAATATATTCATAGTCTATCCTTTTGTCTGTATTGAGAAAAATTATTAAAAAAAGGGGAGATTATCTCCCCTTAAAGACTATTTAGCATAGTCACTTGCTCTGGTTTCACGAATCAGATTAACTTTAATGTTCCCTGGATATTCCATTTCTGCTTCAATTTTCTTAGCAATATCCCGAGATAATAAAATCATCTCATCATCATCGACTTCATTCGGTTTAACCATAATTCTTACTTCACGTCCAGCTTGAATGGCATAAGATTTTTCTACCCCTTCAAATGACATGGCAATGGTTTCAAGTTCCTGTAATCGTTGAATGTAGGAAACAAGTGTTTCGCGTCGCGCGCCAGGTCGTGCCGCTGAAATGGCATCTGCTGACTGAACGAGAACTGCTTCCATTGTTCGCGCTTCAACATCACCATGATGAGCTTCTACAGCATGAATGACATTCTTATTTTCCTTGTATTTCTTTAATACATTGACTCCAATTTCAACATGTGGTCCTTCGACCTCATGATCAATAGCTTTTCCAATATCGTGTAATAGTCCTGCACGTTTAGCAACTTTAATATTGCCATCCAATTCAGCTGCCATGATACCAGCTAAATGAGAGACTTCGATGGAGTGTTTTAAAACATTTTGACCATAACTGGTTCGGTATTTTAAGCGTCCAAGTAATCTGACAATCTCAGGATGCAGGCCATGAATTCCAGTATCAAAACAAGCTTGTTCCCCTACTTCTTTAATATGGTTTTCAACTTCTTTTTGTGATTTCTTGACCATCTCTTCAATTCTGGCAGGATGGATCCGACCATCAATGATCAGTTTTTCTAACGATAGTCTGGCTACTTCCCGGCGGATCGGATCAAAGCCGGAAAGAATGACTGCTTCAGGGGTGTCATCAATGATCAAGTCAATACCCGTTAATGTTTCCAATGTTCGGATATTTCGACCCTCACGACCGATAATACGGCCTTTCATTTCGTCATTTGGTAAGTTGACAACTGTAATAGTCTGTTCTGCTACATGATCAGCGGCACAACGTTGAATCGACTGAGCAATAAGCTCCTTTGCCTTT
>JAKLQL010000091.1 GCA_022013395.1 Acetobacterium sp. | reverse complement strand
TTCATCGAATTCTTCAAACTCATCTGCCATTTTTTCGCCTCCCTTATCTCTATCGTCGCTAGTTCCTTGGTCGAGCCTTGCTGACCAATCCGTTCACATCCAGAATCAGACTGATGTTTCCATCGCCCAGCAGGGTGCATCCGGCCAGACCATCAATATTCTTCATCCGACGAATGTATTTAGGCAGGGTTTTAACGACTACCTGCTGCTCTCCCAGCAACTCATCCGCAAACAAGCAAACCGTTTTGTTTTCACCTTCTAACATAATCAGGATGCCATCTTCAATCTGAGTTGCTCCAGTTTTGACCTTATAGCGTTCTTTGAGTCGCATGATCGGATAACACTGACCCCGAATCATAATCATTTCATTTTCATCGGTATCCCTGAACACTTCAACAGCCTTAGGAATAAACGATTCTTTGATCGACATAATCGGTAAGGTATAACAGGATTGACCTACCCGGATATTCATACCCTCAATAATTGCCAGGGTCAGAGGAATCTTGAGGGTAATCGTGGTTCCTCTTCCTTCCACACTTTCGACCAGAATATTCCCTCCGACTGCCTCAATGTTTTTGGCTACCACGTCCATACCAACCCCTCGGCCTGAAAACTCAGTAACAGCTTCTTTGGTGGAAAATCCCGGCAGGAAGATCATATTAAATATTTCAGTATCGGTCATGTTTTCGGCATCTTCGCCAATCAAACCGTTTTCCAGAGCTTTTTTGAGAATACCTTCTTTGCTCAAACCCTTGCCATCATCTTTGATAATGATCAAGACCTCGCCGCCGGCGTTTTTAGCTTCCAGAGTGATCGTTCCAGCTCTTGGTTTTCCCTGAAGAATTCGTGTTTCCGCTGTTTCAATCCCATGATCCGCGGAATTTCTGACAATATGCATCAGTGGATCTCCAATTTGTTCGATGATATTCTTGTCAACTTCGGTTTCTTCGCCTAATATCTTCAAGTTGATTTCTTTATCCAGTTTTTTACTGATATCTCGGACGATCCGATTCATCTTAAAGAAGGTCGGACCCAAGGGCACCATGCGGATGGACATCACCATATCCTGAAGTTCGTTGGTGATCTTTCTAAGCTGTCGGGCCGACTTGCTGAAATTATCCAGAACCAGTCCTTTTAAATCGGGATTCTGGGTCACCATGGCTTCTGAAATCACCATTTCCCCCACCAGATTCATGAGTTTGTCCAGCTTTTCAACGCTGACTGAGATCATACTCGGACTCTGACTGCCATTGGACACTGCAACTTCTTTAGTAGAACTGCGCTCTTTTATGGGTTCTTTTAGTTGCGGAACGATGATCGTATCGTCTGAAAGAAGGATGCTGATTTCCTCCTTTATTTCCTGGGACTTATCCAGTTCAATAATTTCAATGGTGTCGATAAAGGCCATAGTGGAAAAAAATGATTCCAGTTTTTCCCGGGGTTCCGGGGTTTTAATATGAAGAATAAAGCCATCTCTTTTAATAATTTCCACACAATCCGGATCGTTGATGACGTCCTCCGGAAAACTTTTAAACGATTCGGTAATATCCTTTAGATTATGGACCACCGTAAAAGCTCGGATATTTTCCATCCCACAGTTTTCTTCAAACTGAAGCACTGCTTTATATGTTTTGGGTTCACTGGCTTTTACTGATTTGTTGGAGCTAATGTAGTATTTTTCTTTCACCGGCTCATTGTTAACAATTTGTGAATGGGTCAGATTATTTTTTTCTTTTAAAATCACCAAATGCTCTGTGATTTTTTCTTTGAGCGGTTCGGGGTCACCATCTGCACTATCCCCATTTTTTATTTTTTCCAGTTCCAGTTTCATAAAATCGATACCTTCAAACACCAGGTCTGAAAGAGCCGACACATCAATATCCTGGGGATTCTCTTCCCGGATAAAGTAAAACATGTCTTCAGTAGTATGAGCCAGTACGGACATGTTATTGATTAGCATCATGGCAGCCGAACTTTTAATGGTGTGCATGATCCTGAATATTTCGTTGATGGTCTCACTGGGATAAGATCCCAAAGCTTCGGTCTTAATCACCGACTGTTCCATTTGTTCCAATTGCTGGGAAGTCTCAAAAATAAAAACCTCTTGCATGGGATCGTTTAGATATTGCGTTGTCAATCATATCCCTCCTTAAACTATTTTTGTAAAAATCCATTTAAAATTACATTAACCATTTCTGATGTTTTTTCTTTTATTGAAAAATCAAATTTTTGCATTCGCCACTTCAAACAAATTTCCTTGCTGCCACCAGAGAGAATATTCTCAATTATCTGTGCATCTAAGTCTGATCGAATGGTTTTATTCGCTTGTGCTTCTTTGATCATGTTCACAATAAAATCAGATCGTTTATAAATGATCGCTCTTGTTTTTTCGATGAGTTCTGCATCACACATCAAGCTGTCATAGGCCTGAACCACCACGGTTATCTCCGGATAGTTTTGATAATATTCAGCATAAGCGTTATAAAAATATCGGATGGCTTCCAACGGCGAAAGATTTTTTCGTCTGCAGGTTTCAATAATAGCATCATCATACTGGCTGAAATGGTCAACCACTGCCAACATAATTTCAGTCTTGTTTTTAAAATGCCGAAACAGTGTCCCTTCCGATACCCCTTCCCGCTTTGCGATCAGCTTAGTGGATAGATTTTGAAGGCCAACTGCATTTAAGGTTTCAATCGTTGAAACGATAATACTTTCCCGCCTTTTTATTAAAGACTTTTTCATGGCGTCCTCCTAACGGAGTGAATACTTACTCCTATATTTTAAATTATACCTCTTTGCAATTAATTGTCAACTTTTTATGTGAACTTCTTAAGCTTTTTTTGTGAATTTTATGAAATTTTTTCAAAAAAAGAAAAAGAAAAACCCTATATAATGGTTTTCTTTTTCTGCAAAACTGACCCGAACTTCAATTTTATTCGATTTTTACTACCTGTTCTCAAACAAGCATATTGGCATATCTTTTCAAGCGTATCCCACTACCGATTAAACTAAACCAACACTAAGTTGACACATCTCTCAAACGCCGTGACAACATCAGGGTCAAACTGAGTTCCGGCACACTTTTTAAGCTCCACGACTGCTTCAGTTTTACTCATTGTCTGTTTATAGGTACGCGGCTCAGTCATCGCATCAAATGCATCGGCAACAGCTATGATCCGGGCTTGAACAGGAATTGCCAATCCACCTATTTTGTGAGGATAACCTGAACCATCCCACCACTCGTGATGATGAAGGATGATATCTGCCAATTCAAAATACTCTTCCGAATGGCCCAGTATGCGCCATCCTTTTTCTGGGTGTTTGCCAATTTCTTCCCACTCAGAATTCTCCAGACGTCCAGCCTTATTCAATATTTCTTCAGCAATTCCTATTTTTCCAATATCATGTAAAAAACCAGCTGTCCTGATTTGATTCACAAAATCGTCATCATATTTCATCGTCAATGCAATCCTTGCAGCAATCTCGCCAACCCGTTTTGAATGCATCATTTCACGTTCACTTTTTTCAAACAAGGTATTCATAATAATATGAATGGATTGGCTTCTTGAGCTTGAGCGTTCATATATTTTAACCCGATACATCGCATTCTCGGCTCGAGTGAAAATCTTCTGGCTCATATCCTGATCATCTTGACTCACACCATATCCAAAAGACATATAAAGACTACTTACTTTAAATCGAGCCAGATTTTCCAGGTGCTTAATCTCATCCAGAACAGTCTGAGCATGAACTGCATCGGTATGCGTCATAATAATCCCAAATTCATCGCCACCGATTCTTGCCACGATATGATCTGAGGAACATGCCATTTTTAGTACGTCGGCAGCTTTTTTTATAAGCCGATCACCTTCTAAATAACCAAACACATCATTAATCTGCTTAAGACCATTCACATCACCCAACATGATGGTAAGTGGCATATTCTCTGAGGTGTTAAGCCGTTCCATCGCTTCATCAAAATAACGTCTGTTATAAAGTCCGGTGAGATAGTCATGATAGCTTAAATAAATAAACTCTTTTTCTTTCTTTCGACGATCAGTAACATCCCTGAACATAGCGGCGACCTTATGCTGTCTGGGCTGATAAATACTGACTTCAAAATGTTTATTTAAACAGGTCACATACACCTCACTAAATTGAGATTCGCCGGTAAGAGCAACCTTGTTAAAAGAGTCAATTATAATTTCTTCGATGTCTGTCTGAATTTCAAGTAGCGTTTTTCCAATAATTCCCGCTGTCGGAATGCTCATCATCTTTTCAAAAGCCGGATTGACACCTAAATAACGGTAATCACTGGGTCGATCAAGTTCATCATAAATTATTTCATATAAAGCGAATCCATCAAGCATTTCTTGAAAGAGTTTTTGGTATTGGCCTTCAGATTTTCTTTTTTCTATATACAACCCAACCATGGAAGCATAAATCTCAAGAATATCAGGATAGATAAATTCCACTCCTTGTTCCATAATCATGGTAAAATCGCCGAGTTGCTTGCCATCTTTCATAATTTTAACAACAACAACCTGCCCAATTTTAAACACCCGCTCCAAGGTCTTAATAACGCCTGGAAATATAACTGTACCACTTAAGTCCCCTAACGAATCGAAATAGGTAAT
>JAKLQL010000090.1 GCA_022013395.1 Acetobacterium sp. | reverse complement strand
TGCCGCCGTCGAAGCGGCCCGGGCCGGACAACACGGCAAGGGTTTTGCCGTCGTCGCCGAAGAGGTCCGCTCACTGGCGGCCCGCTCCGCCGAAGCGGCCAAGGAAACCACCGGGCTGATTGAAGGCTCCATCGATAAGGTCGCGGTCGGTTCTAAAATTGCCGACGAAACCGCCGAAAGCCTGACCCAGATCCTCGCCGATATCGGCAAGGTCACCGCTCTGGTCGGTAACATCGCCCGGGCCTCCAACGATCAGGCCTCGGAAATCGCTCAGATTACCCAGGGCATCGAACAGGTTTCTCAGGTCGTTCAGACCAATTCCGCCACGGCTGAAGAAAGCGCTGCAGCCAGTGAAGAACTGTCCGGCCAGGCCGAAATGCTCAAGCAGATGGTCGGTGCCTTTACCATCAAAAGCGACGGCGGCAGCTTTACCGTAGCCGCCCCCGCAGCCACCCGGCCGCAACCGGTCACGGCCCCAGCTGAACCGCGGATTGAGCTGGATGACTGGGATAATGACAAGTATTAAGAGCGACACGACGAACGCCTGACCGATCATTTTTTTCAGCAATTCCCAAAATACCACCCCGGCGCTCCTCAGGGATTACCAGGGGTGGTATTTTATTTTTATTTAGAATCACTCTTGATTTCTGCGCCAGTTAGGGTTATAATTTTCACATATCTATTATAATTTTAAACCAACATAATTTTTTTACACACGGAGGATTTAACATGGCAATCGTATGGACCCAGGATTTATCGGTCGGAGTGAACAGTATTGACAAGCAGCATCAGCAATTGTTTAACATGGCCGATGAACTTTTTGATGCCGGAAAGACCGGCAAATCAAAAGAAAAAATCGGTGAGTTGCTGAACTTCTTGGACGCTTACACCAAACAGCATTTCAGCGACGAAGAAGCTTATATGAAAAGTATCAATTACCCGGGACTGGCAGAACAGCAGACGGCCCATAAAAATTTTGTCGCTGAGTTGACTAAATTAAAAGCTGCT
>JAKLQL010000089.1 GCA_022013395.1 Acetobacterium sp. | reverse complement strand
GTAGATCGTTTAAAAAAAACGAATAAATTGAATAAAAATCGAACAGGTGTCGGTTGCAATCCATTGTATTGCAGGCCGATTAAATGGGAAGAGGGGTGAAAATTCCCCGCGGTCCCGCCGCTGTAAAAGAAGAGTTCCTCCAGGAATGCCACTGTAGTCATATGGGAAGATAGGAGGTAATGTTGACGCTTGAGCCAGAAGACCTGCCTGCTTTAATAACTCAAACTCTACGAGAGATAGAGGAGGTTTATTTTTGCGGGCTTTTTTTGCGACCTCACTGTCTTTTTTTTAGAGAGAGTGAGGTTTTTTTTGTGCAAAAAATATGTGATCGAATGATGGAGGGATGATGTCAAAAGTATTGGTAATAGCCGGGACAACAGATGCAAAAGCAGTCATTAAAAAACTATTGGAGATGAACCATGATACGGCGGTAACTGTTACTACCCGAATGGGGGGCGGGATGCTGGAGGAGTTTGAAAATCTGGATATTTATCAGGGAAAACTGAATAAGGATCATATTACGCAGTTAATCAGAATCCTTAATCCGGCCTGTTTAATTGATGCTTCCAATCCATTTTCATCAGAAGTAACCCGAAATGCAATAAATGTTTGCAAATGCGAAGCGCTGCCCTATCTTCGTTTTGAACGGGAGCGGGTGAGTTACGAAGATGATCCGGAGATTAACAGTGTCAAGAATTATGGCGAAGCTTGCGATCAACTGATCAATTGTGAAGGTAATATTCTGCTCACCCTGGGAAGCAATAAAATTGAAATTTTCACAAAAATTCCCAACTTTCAGGAACGGGTTTATCTGAGAGTCCTGCCGGATTGGAAAGTTCTATGTAAATGCGAAAAGCTGGGTTTCAATCCGAAAAATATCATCGCCATCAAGGGTCCCTATAACGAAGCTCTGAACATTGAATTGTTCAAATACTGTAATGCATCGGTATTGGTAACAAAGGAAAGCGGCAACATGGGTGGGGTAGTGGACAAGATCAATGCCGCAAAAAAGCTGGGTATGAAGATCATCCTTGTCGATCGGATTGAAGCGTGCTGCAGTAACAAATTCAATTCGATTGAAGAGCTGCTAAAATGCGTCGACCGGATTGATGCCAATCATTGAAAATGGCAATTGACAAAAGCAAAACAAGTATTGAAAGGGTTGGGTTACAGATGGAAAATAGTTTAGCTAAATGGATTAGTTTCTTTCAAACTGGTAATAAAGGTGAGGATCAAAAGATCCATCATCAAGGGAAACACCATCATCGAATCGGACATAAACATGGGGAGGGCTCGGCTATTGATTTTTATGCCTATGCATCTAAAATCAGACACTGGAACCCGACCTTTAAAGTGATTTTTTCATTGATAACGCTGCTGCTCGTTATTCTGCTAAACAATCCCCTGGTATCCCTTGTGGTGATAATAAGTATGGCTTATCTGACTGTCATCAAAGGTGGGATACCCTTGGGAGCCTATATTTCAGTGCTGATGATTCCGATCACCTTTATCATTTTGGGAACCATTGCCATCGGCATTGATTTTTCCAGCCAGCCAATGGGGCAATTTAATCTGTTGATTGGTTTTGGATATGTGTTCACATCGGTTGGGAAACTTCAGGAAATGGCGTTTTTGATGCTGAAGGTTTTTGGCGCCATCAGTGCCATGATCATGATGACCTTATCAACACCGTCTTCTGAAATCATCGGGGTACTTCGAAAAGCCCATGTGCCCGAGCTGATTATTGAACTGATGAACCTGATTTACCGCTATATTTTTATTTTGTTGGATGTTTTTAACAACATGCGAAATTCGGCCGATTCCCGGCAGGGCTACTGCGATTTTAAAACGTCCTGCTACACTTTTGGCAGTGTGGCCAGCAACATGCTGGTGGTTTCATTAAAAAAGGCCAACGCCTACTATACTGCCATGGAAGCCAGAGGGTATGAAGGCGATCTTGTTTTTCTGGAGGAAGAAAAAAAGATGTCGCTGCGTCATCTGATCATTGGCGCCGCCTTTATAATTTTTCTGATTTTACTTGGGATTATGACACACTTGAAGGGATAAACAATGAGAGAACCAATACTTAAGTTCAGCAATCTTTATTATCGTTATGGAAACGGCAATCCGGCACTGGATGGCATCAGTGTGGATATTTATCAAGGTGAAAAAATTGCTGTGATCGGATCCAATGGCTCCGGCAAGTCGACCTTTTTTCTCAATGCCAATGGCGTACTCAAGGCTGATCATGGTGAAATCAGTTATCAGGGGACCATCATCAATAAAAAGAATGTCAGAGAACTGCGAAAAAACATCGGCATTGTTTTTCAGGATGCCGACAACCAGATTATTGCATCGACGGTAATGGCTGAGGTTGGTTTTGGACCGATGAATTTAAAATTGCCAAAAGCAGAAGTCATCCAGCGGGTTGACGAGGCCCTGACCACTATGAATATTCTGGATTTTAAGGATCGACCGCCCCATTATTTAAGCGGCGGCGAAAAAAAACGAGTGACCATCGCCGATGTTATTGCGATGAAATCGGAGGTGATTATTTTCGACGAACCCACGGCGGCCCTGGATCCCCTCAATGCCCAGATGCTGGAAGAGGTTCTGGAGAAGCTGGGCGCAGAAGGTAAAACCATGTTGATTTCCACCCATGACGTGGATTTTGCCTACCGTTGGGCAGAACGGGCGATGGTCTTCAATCAGGGTAAGATCATTGCCGACGGCACGCCGTTGGAGATTTTTCAAAACCGGGAGATTCTGGAGCAGGCAAATTTGAAACGGCCAGCGATGCTGGATGTTTATGAGATGCTGATTGAAAAAGAAATGGTGGAAAACACGAATGCTTATCCCACAACACCCCAGGCCTTAAGAGAATTACTTATGAACATCGTTTTATCGGCAGGCAAAGCGTAGCGTCGCTTTGCAAACGCCTTTAGCATAGATAAATTATTTATAACAAGAGGAGAATAGGTATGAACAAAAGTATGAACATCAGAGAAAAAAGATTTGTTGCCATTGCTGCCGCTATTGCTTTGGTATTTGGGCTAACCCCGGTGGCCAACGCGATGCACATTATGGAAGGTTATTTGCCAGCCGGTTTCTGCATTGCCTGGGGCGTGATTTGTATCCCGTTTTTAATCGCTGGTTACCTATCCATTAGAAAAACACTCAAGGAGAATCCGAAAACCATTACCTTGTTGGCAATGGCAGGTGCCTATGTTTTTGTATTATCATCTTTAAAAATACCCTCGGTGACCGGCAGTTGTTCGCATATGACGGGGACTGGGCTGGGGGCCATTCTTTTTGGACCAACGGCAGTCAGTATTTTGGGAATCATTGTACTCATTTTCCAGGCAATTCTGCTAGCTCACGGTGGACTGACTACCTTAGGAGCCAATACTTTTTCGATGGCAATTGCCGGTCCATTTGTAACCTATGGCATCTTTGTTTTGTGTAAAAAGATAAAGGTTAATAAACATCTGGGCGTTTTTCTTGCAGCTGCCATCGGTGATTTATTCACTTATTGTGTCACCGCCTTTCAGTTGGCAATGGCTTATCCTTCTGAAAGTGGTGGGATTGAAGCCTCGGTGGTAAAATTTCTGCTGGTGTTTGCGCCAACACAATTGCCACTGGCCATTATCGAAGGGATTTTGACCGTTGTGATCATTATTGGACTAGAAACCTATGCATCATCAGAACTTGCAGAGCTTGGATATTTAGCGGGAGGTGTAAAATAATGTCAAAAACAAAGAAAACAGTTATTGGTCTTTTATTGGTTGTTGTGTTAATTGCAGTTGTTCCATTATTTATGTTAAAAGGTGCTGAATTTGGTGGTTCAGACGATGCTGGAAGCGTGGCCATTTCGGAGATTACCGGTTCTGAGTATGAGCCATGGTTTACGCCAATTATGGAAACAGCCATTGGCGGCGAACTGCCAGGTGAAATTGAAAGCCTGATCTTTTGTGTACAGACCGGGATCGGCGTGGGCATCATTGCTTTTGTAATGGGACGGTTCGTGGAACGCAAGAAAAAAGAAGACCGATTGGATAATGCCAAATAATTTGGGGTAATAAATTAATAAAAAATTGATTATAAAAAATAGGATGTGATAAGAATGAAGAATTACTCCGCTTTGTATGCACTCCTGGCGGCGATGTTGTTTGGGTTTAATGCGCCATTCTCCAAACTGCTGATCAATGAACTAAACCCGCTTTTTTTAGCTGCATTACTGTATCTTGGGGCAGGAATCGGGATGACGCTGCTGACCTTTTTTAATAAAAATCGCAAAATCGAAGCAAAAGAAGCCAGACTGACAAAAAAAGAGACGCCCTATGTTATTCTAATGATATTGCTGGATATTGTTGCACCGATTTTTTTGCTGTTTGGCATCAGCATATCCAATTCCAGTACGGCAGCGTTGTTGGGAACCTTCGAAATCGCAGCGACTTCCATTATCGCCATGATCATTTTTAAAGAGGCCATCGGAAAACGGCTTTGGATTGCCATCGGTTTTATTTCTTTGGCAAGCATTCTGCTAACCGTTACCGATGCGGCGACAATCAGTTTATCCATCGGGTCAGTTTTAATTATACTTTCCTGTTTGTGCTGGGGATTAGAAAATAATTGTACGCGAAAGATATCACTGAAAGATCCACTTCAGATTGTAATTCTAAAAGGTTTCGGTTCGGGAATGGGGGCGTTATTGATTGCGTCTATCTGGGGCGAGTTATCAGGATCACTGTTGTCGATTATTTCGGCGATGGCTCTGGGTTTTGCCGCCTATGGGCTCAGTATTTACTTCTATGTAAAAGCACAGCGGGGGTTAGGGGCAGCCCGGACCAGTGCCTATTATGCAGCTGCACCTTTTATCGGCGTGCTGATTTCCTGGCTGGTTTTGAAAGAACCAATTACGATTTCCTTTCTTATTGCTTTGGGAATTATGGTGTTGGGGAGTTGGCTGGCCTTATCTGAAAACCATGAACATGCCCATATTCATGGTGATGAAACCCATGAGCACAAACACACGCATGAGGATGATCACCATAAGCACGATGATCATTCTTTGGTTATCAGTGAACATTGTCATGTCCATACTCATCAACATATGAAGCATAAACATGGACACCTTCCGGATAGTCATCATCGTCATGTTCACTGATTGTTCTTTTGGGGTTATAATTGTAATAGTAAGGGATTTTAGCAAAATAATTCTATTTCATAAGATCAAGCTAACAAATGGCGTTTAGACATTTCGCAATCGTCAGAATCAACTAATTGGTTGATTCTTTTTTTGTTTACGAGGCATATTGCCGCGCTAATGGTCTAAAAAAAGACCTGTTACCTGAATACTTGTGAAGAGAAGCTGTAAGTAAGGGCGTTTCCGACGACAGAAAGGTACTGAAGTAAGCCGATGGTCTCAAATTGTTTGTTCAGAATATCCAATGAATATAAGTATTCATAATAAGCAGGGGAGTCGACTGCAGAGGGCATTTTTCATCAGCCTTTCGATATCCGCTTCGATGGGAATTTGCTATTTGTTTGACGAATACTTGACATATGACAATAACGTATTATATAATACAAAACAAATCAAAACATGGCGAAACAACACTAAAAGAGATGGAAAGGAAAATTGAATGAAAAAGTTTAAGAATTTGTTAGTCGTATTATTGGTAATTGGAACAATACTCAGTTTGGCATCAGGTTGCAGCACCACGTCTAAAGATGCTGAGGTAAAAAACGATCAGCAACAAAGTCTTGCAGGTCAAACTCTGTTTATTTATTGCGGAGCAGGCATGACGAAACCATTTGGGGCAATTGCAGATCAATTTAAAGAGGAAACAGGATGTGATGTGCAAGTCGTCTATGCCAATGCAGCTCAAATCCAGAATCAAATCCAAACAACCGGAGAAGGTGACCTATTTGTTGCGGGTTCTACCGATGAGCTTACACCGGTCAAAGATAAGGTAACAGAAAGTAAAGATCTGGTCAAACATATTCCGGTATTAGCAGTAAAAAGTGGTAACCCTCTGGGGATTACCGGCTTAAATG
Organism: Acetobacterium sp.; assembly: GCA_022013395.1. Taxonomy (GTDB): domain Bacteria; phylum Bacillota; class Clostridia; order Eubacteriales; family Eubacteriaceae; genus Acetobacterium. Next base: position 1,379 of record JAKLQL010000089.1, on the reverse strand, counting down.
ATTTGACCAAGGAAGGTGTCGAAGTTGTTCTGGGGGATGCAGATGCGACACCAATCGGTAAAATTGCCAATAAAGCGCTGTCAGATCTGGGGATTTTAAACAGTGTAAATGTCGTGGCAAGAGCAGCGACTGCACCTGAAATTGCCAATGCCCTGGCAGTTGACGAATGCAATGCGATTATTAACTGGAAAGAAAATGTACCAGCTACCAATGCAGAAATTGTCAATACAACCGACTTGAATGCTTATGTAAAAACGGTTCCAGCGGCTAAACTAAGCAGCAGTAAAAATACCGAAGCGCTGACCGCATTAATGGCATTTTTAGATACGGATGCGGCAAAAAATATCTGGAAAAGCAATGGATATGAATTGCTCAACTAAATTGTAGTATGAAAGAACGACTTTCCGGCTTTGATTTTTTTGAAATAGTTGCAATCATCATTACCGTCATTATTATTATCTTTACATCAACATTGATCTTGTCAATCGTATTAAAAGGATTACCATATCTGGGAGAGGCGTTTCAGTCAGAAGAGGTGTGGTTTTCAATTAAGCTAAGTTTATATACAGCAAGTATTTCCACCGTCATCTGTATATTTCTGGCTATACCAACCGCTTATGCACTGTCCCGGACCGCTTTTCCATTTAAACGAGTCTGTCAAATTATTATTGAACTGCCGCTGTCCATGCCCTATTTAGTTTTAGGATTGAGTCTCCTGATTATTTTTTCTTCGGACTTTGGTAAAGCGCTTAAAAGTATGGGATTTCGGGTTGTCTTCGACAAAAACGGTATCATATTGGCCCAAATGGTTGTCAATTTGCCCTTTGCGATTCGTTTTATTCGTACCGCGTTTCAGGAGGTTGATGAGCGTTTGGAGTTCATTTCAGGAAGTCTGGGGGCGACAAAATGGGAGCGATTCATCACCATCACATTACCCTTAGCCAGAAATGCGATCATAACAACGATTATTCTGACGTGGTCACGGGGGTTAGGCGAATTTGGCGCGACCTTAATGCTAGTGGGGGCGACACGAATGAAAACGGAAACTTTGACCACATCAATCTATTTGAATTTGGCAACTGGAGATATAGGTGCCGCAATGGCATCTGCTACGGTCATTCTTATTATTTCAATGGTATCACTTTTTTTAACCAGCTGGATAGGCCGTAAAAATAAGCAGGAAAGCCGGATGAAGGATGTGAACGCATGAGCAATTTAATGGTTGAAATCAAAAAATATTCGATTCAATTAGGCACATTTAAACTTTCTAATATTAATTTGGACATTTGCGAACAAGAAATATTTGCAGTTTTAGGAAGAACCGGATCAGGTAAAACAGTTCTTTTGGAATCGGTGGCTGGATTTTATAAACGTTTTTC
>JAKLQL010000088.1 GCA_022013395.1 Acetobacterium sp. | reverse complement strand
GCTGTAGAATATGTAATGGTTTTAATTTGGTTTTAAAGTGTCATGCTTTGAAATAAATATTTTGAAAAAAGGTAACAGGTTAGGAGGAAACAAAAAAATGCCATACAAAAAAGCAGAACAAAAATTTAGTGGCAAGATCAACGTATGTGAGATAGGTGTTGGAGATGCAGCTATCAGCATAGGTGGTGAAAACTCATTACCATTTTTAGGTACTGAAGGTTTCAAGACCGCGGTTGGAATCGCAATTTCTGATACAACAGGTGACTGGTCAGATTGCTTTGGAACAATTTACGGTGATGATCTTAAAAACCCAGCAGCTTTAGCAAAAGCAGCAGTAGAAAAATCAGGTGCTGATTTCTTATTAATCAAACTTGAAAGTGCAGATCCAAACGGAGCTGACGCATCAATCGAAAGCTGTGTTGCTACAGCAGTAGCAGTAGAAGCTGCAATTACTGTTCCATTAGTTGTAGAAGGATGTAAAAACGCAGAAAAAGACGCTAAGTTATTAGAAGAAGTAGCTAAAGCTCTTGAAGGAAAAAATGTTGTTTTATTCTCTGCAGTAGAAGATAATTACAAAACAATCGGTGCTGCTGGTGGAATGCCTTACGGACAAAAAGTATCCGCTGAGTCTGCAGTAGACATCAACCTTGCAAAACAATTAAACATCTTATTAACACAACTAGGTGTTAAGAGCAAAGATATCGTCATGGATGTCGGAACAGCAGCAGCCGGTTACGGTTTTGAATATGTTGCTTCAACCATGGATCGTATTCGTTTAGCCGGCCTAGGTCAAAATGATGAAGCTTTACAGATGCCAATCGTTACTAATGTTTCTAATGAATCATGGGGCGTAAAAGAAGCCGTGTCAACACTTGAAGATGCACCAGAATGGGGCGATCAAGAAGCACGTGGTATTGGTATGGAAGTTACGACAGCATCAGCTTGTGTTGTTGGCGGATCAAACGCTATCATCGTAAGACATCCAGAATCAGCTAAAACTATCAAAGCTTTAGTTGCTGGAATCATAGGTTAGGAAAGGAAGGCGAATACAAATGGCAGTAAAAGGTTTAGATATTTTTAAACTCACTCCTAAAACAAACTGTAAAGAGTGTGGTTTCCCAACATGTATGGCTTTCTCAATGAAAGCAGCCACCGGTGGCGTGCCTATCGAAAAATGTCCATACATTTCTGAAGAATCAAAAGAATTATTATCAGAAGCAACTGCTCCTCCAATGAAATCAATCAAAGTTGGCTCTGGCGCTGCTGAAGCAACACTTGGTGGAGAAACAGTATTATTCAGACATGAAAAAACATTGGTTAACAAAAACTTATTTGCAATTGAATTATCAGATGCATTAAGTGACGCTGATGTTGATGCAGCATTTGCAAAATTACAAAAAGTAAACTATGACCGTATCGGCGAAATGATGTTCGTTGAAGTTGTAGCCGTACAATTTGTTGCAGATGCAGCTAAATTTGCAGCTCTTGTTAAAAAAGTTGCAGATGCTGGAAAAATTCCAATGATCATTACAGTTGATGCTGAAGTAGCAAAAGCAGCGGTTGCAGGCGCAGGCGCAAAAGCGATTATCATGGGTGCAACCAAAGATAACGCAGCAGCTATGGTAGAAGTAGCAAAAGCTGCAGATGCTGTTCTTGGTGTTTCTGCAGATAGCATTGAAGCATTACACGATTTAGTAGAAGAAATCGAAAAATTAGGATACAAAAACCTTGTATTAAACGTAGGCGAAGCATCAATCAAAGAAGCTTATGCAAATGCAGTTGGTATCCGTACAGCAGCTATTAAAGGCAATGACCGTACATTCGGATATCCTTCAGTAGTATTTGCAAACAAATTAGCACCAGCTAACATTAACCTGCAAATTGCTTTAGCATCGGCTTTTGTTCTTCGTTACGGTTCAATCATCGTAATGGACGAAATGGACTTCAATGCAGCATTACCACTGTTTGGTTTAAGACAAAACATCTTTACAGATCCTCAAAAACCAATGCGTGTTGAACCTAAGGTTTATGAATTCAACAAACCAACAGGTAAAGATCCAGTTCTCGTAACTGTTGACTTCGCTTTATCTTACTTTGTTGTTGCTGGTGAAATCGAACGATCTAAAGTTCCTGCTTATCTTGCAATTCCAGATGCTGGTGGTTACTCAGTTCTTACTGCTTGGGCCGCTGGTAAATTCGGTTCTACCGTTATTGCTAACTTCATCAAAGAAAACAACGTTGCAGACTTAACTACATCACGTAAGTTAATCTTACCTGGTAAAGTTGCTGTTCTTCAAGGCGATTTAGCTGAATTACTACCTGAATGGGAAGTAATCGTTGGACCAAACGAAGCAATGCAATTACCTAAGTTCTTACGAGACCTGCAAGCATAATATACAATCTGTGCTCGGGGCTAAACCCGAGCACACCTAAAATATTTTTTTCAATTTGAAAGGGGAACAATATGTCAAAATTCATGGTTATTGGTGAAAGAATTCACTGTATTTCTCCAGCTATTAGACAAGCATTCGCAGATAGAAATCCAGAACCAATTCTTTTAAGAGCAAAAGAACAATTAGATGCTGGTGCAGATTATTTAGATTTAAATATCGGACCTGCTGAAAGAGGCGGCG
>JAKLQL010000087.1 GCA_022013395.1 Acetobacterium sp. | reverse complement strand
TCGATCAGGATCATCGCGTCGTCGATATACTGGCCGATTTTAACGTCTTTGGCGTTATCCATGATGAAGGTCCAGCGGGCTTCTTTGGGTACCCAGAAGATATTTTCGGCTTCGTATTCGTCCCGGTCCTCTTCAAAGCCTTCGCCTTCGGCCGTCAGTTCGTTAAACTTCGTTTCAAATTTGTCGGAAATATATTTTAAGAAGATCAGCCCCAGCACCACGTGTTTGTATTCGCTGGCGTCCATGCTGCCTCTGAGCTTGTCCGCGGCTTTCCAGAGGGTTTCTTCAAACCCGATGTTACCTGTGTTTTCCATGGTTCCTCCGTTAAGGTTTTTTATGTCACCGGGCTTATTTTTGGCCTGGAAAGTTATAAATGAATTGAACATTTAGGTTTTGACATTATTTTTTAATTATACGCCTCAACCGCTTAAATGGCTAGAAGAAATAACAGTTATTCGCCACGCTGCTTCCTTGGATTCACTTTATTTAGCAAATGTCAAAGAATAAAAATTTATTAGATTTGGCAGGCAAAAAACAAAAGACTATCAATCTTTATCCTGATCAACCAGAGCTTTTAAGGTAAAAGATATTTGCAAAATTACGTTTCATTAAAATTGCCCCATTTCAGCATATAAAAACAGAAGTTGACACAAAATACCTCCAAGGTCTGATATAATGAAAAAACAACGTCGGCACCCCTGTTATTTTCAATCAAATCAGCCAAAATTTATTTAATCAGTCAGCAGGGCGGGTTCCCGATCCCCTTCCTTTGGCCTGATGAAAGGCGGTAACATGTTAGCTAAAGTGACAACGATTCTTCACGAAAACACCCTTTGTGTTTTATGTACCGAATTAAACGGAAACCCCCATTGCTCGTTGATGACCTATCTACTGAGCGATGATTTGAAGGTTCTTTACCTGGTCTCCACCCGGGAATCCCGGAAATATCAGAATCTTCTGACGAATCCCCGGGTCAGCGTCCTGGTTGATACCCGCCAGCGCCTCGGCACCAACCCGGCGGAAAATATTGTCTCGGTGACCTTTGAAGGATTATTCCACCCCCTGGCGGATCCTGAAACCCAAATTGTCAGGATCCATTTAGCCCAAGCTCATCCGGAACTAAACGCCATTCTCAAAAATCCCGACTGCGTTATCTTTGGCATTCACTTAAAGTCATTTTTGCTTTTAGATGGACCAGTGGATTCTTATCAAGGCGATTTGTAATGCCTTTGCTGACTTGGCAACATCACCAATTTGCTGAGGAGCTTTTGGCAATTATCCATCAGTGACTAACCCTCTCAAACATGAAAAAAAGATGACACCAAAATGTCATCTTTTTTCATTACTTTTTATTTTTTATTCTACAATCACCGCGACCCCATCCGGGATCACCGTCACCATGGCGGCTTCATTTTTAAGATATGCTCTTGCCAACGCCAGCGCCTCATTGACATCCTCAGCCGGGGTCATCTGAAACTCCTTGATCATTGCTTCCGGGGCGGCCGAGATATAAATCACCTTTGCCTTTAGCAAAATCCGCGCCAGAATCTGGGCTTCCCACTGATCGGGGATGGTTTCGTCCCGGGGGGTGTTGACAAAACCGGCCAGCATCTGTTCTAGATTTTTTTCATCTCTAAAGGTGTTAAAGAAAGCCGCCCCACCATGACCATCGTTGGATTTGGCCAGCATGATGATCACCCCGCCGGGTTTGACAGCGGCTTCGGCGGCGGTCATGCCTTTGACGGCCTGATAAATGTTCTGATCCAGCGGGTAACCGCCGTTGGTGGTAATGACGATATCACTGGGTGTGGCTTTAACTTTGCAGAGTTTTTCCAGAAACTCCCGGCCCTTAATATGGGCGGCATCACAATCGCCAGCCACCGCATGAATGACTTCTTTTTCTGAATTGATCACCACATTGACCACAAAGGCCAGCTTGGCGGTGCGGGCGGCATAAAGCATATCGATATGGAGGGGGTTTCCTTCAATCACGCCGGTGCGGGCATTGGGGTGGGCAATAAATTCGCCGCAGTGATTGGCCAGTACACTGACTCGACTGGCAATACCTGGCAGCACACTTTTGCGTCCCCCGGAAAAACCGGCAAAGAAATGAGGCTCAACAAAACCTTCGGAAACCAATAGATCAGCTTCGGCCGCCAACCGGTTGATAATCAGCGCGCCGCCGGAGGGTAAGGTGCCGATTTTAACCAGACTGCTGTCATCGCCGGAATCATGGACAACAATTTTTTCAGTATCAACGATGGTCTCGCCAAATTTCCCCACCAGTTCCTCCCGGGTGGTCAGACGATGAAACCCGGTGGCAATCAGAATGATGATCTCGGCTTCAGGATTGCCCTGGCGGATTTCTGTTAGCATCAGCGGCATAATAATTTTACTCGGCACCGGCCGGGTATGGTCACTGGCAATGATCACAATCTTCTGCTTGCCCTTCGCCAACTGCGCTAGTTTTTCCGAGCCAAAAGGGTTCTGAATCGCTTCACTGACCAGTTCGGTCTGGGATTTTCCCGGATGATATTCTTCTATTTGCGAAACGAGCATGCCATTGAGATTGACTTCATCGATCTCCAGCAGCTGTTTTTCTTTTCCATAGGGTAAATTGATTTGCATAGTATTTTCCTTTCTGATTAGACGAAAGACATTAGCGAAACTCTGCATTTCGCTAATGTCTTAATTTATTTAGGATCGTTTTAATTATTCAATTGCTTCATAATATTATTTCACTGTTATCCAAAAGTGCTTAACAGCCCATCAAAGAGCGGTGCGCCGAAATAAACGACCAGCCCAATAACGATGACATAGATAGCACAGACCTTCAGCGTTGCTTGTAAGATCTTACCCTCACTGCCAATAATACCGGTAGCCGCGGTAGCGACAGCGATACTCTGAGGCGAGATCATCTTACCAGCAGTGGCGCCGGCGGTGTTGGCGGCGGCTAGCCAATACGGGCTCATGCCAATCGCGTTGGCCGCTTCAACCTGCAGTCCACCGAACAGCACGTTGGCGGAGGTATCGCTGCCGGTAACAAAGGTTCCCAGAGCCCCGATCAGCGGGGCAATCAGCGGATAAAAATCGCCGGTAATCAGCACTAGAATCGTGGCAATGACACCAATCATCCCGCTGTAACCCATGACCTTGGCCAGGGCGACAATGGCGACAATCGTGATCGCTGACTTGCTCATTTGTTTCATGGTGTTTCCCAGTACTTTGGAAATCTGACCAAATTTAACGCCTTGAATCAATCCCGCCAAATAGGTGGCAATGATAATCAGCGTTCCCGGAGTGGCCAGCCATAAGAAGGTCATCGGTTTCCCGTGGGGCCCGGTGTAGATCTGAATCGTGGTACTTACCTGTTTCAACGCCCCATTAATCATCGGGAACAATGACGAACAGAGGATGATGATCACAAACACCAGAATAAACGGCAGCCAGGCCATGACGGCGGTTTTGAAGGGGATTTTTTCAGCATCCTTGGCGGCAGTATCCTTATAGAAGATCTTGGCCATGCCGATCACGACTGCCATACAAACCACCGATCCGACAATCGCTGGCAGTTCGGCACCCAGATATTTGGCCACAAAAATCTGCGGCAATGCAAAGGACAGACCAGCCATCAGAGTAATAATCACGACGCCTTTGAGACTTTTAAAGCCCTTGCCAGTCAGCATCACCAAAATGAACGGCACGACAATAATCATGATAAAGAGTTGCAAGGCGACTGTAAATGATAAATCGTTTACATTTAGATTGGTAACCGAGGCCAGGGTACTGACCGGCAAACCAATCGCGCCAAAAGCGGTGGGTGTGGTATTGGCAATTAAACAGATAATAGCGGCAAACACCGGGTTAAACCCCAGCGCGGCCAGAATGCTGGCAGGAATCGCCACCGCAGTTCCAAAACCGGCAATGGCTTCTAAAAAGCCGCCAAAACCCCAGGCCAGGATCAGCACCAGAATCCGTTGATCGGTGGAGATGCTGGTCATCATTTTCTTGATGACTTCCATACCACCGGTAAATGTCGCCAGATTATAGGTAAACACCGCCGCCACAATGACCAGCATAATTGGCCAGATCGCCATCGCGCCGCCCTCGAGCGCGGCGGTGAGACTGTCGATCACTGGCATTTTCCAGACCAGGATACTTAATAGAATCGTGATCGCCAGGGCGATCGGACAGGCTTTGTAGCCGGGGATCTTTAAGACCCCCAGGGAGACAATCAGCCACAAAACCGGGATCAGGGCGATAAAAAAGAGTAACAAGTTATCCATATTCCCCCCTACATCTGACAGACTTTTTTAGGATTCAGCAGATTCTTGGGATCAAAGGTTTGTTTAATGCCCGCCATTAAGGCGAGATGCTCGGTGCCAAAATCGTTGAGCAGATATTTCCGTTTGGCATAACCGATGCCATGCTCGCCGGAAACCAGCCCGTTAAAGGTCAGTGCCTTGGCATACATCCGATCCATGGCTTCTTCCAGCTTGGCTTCCCATTCGGCCTGATCGAGCTTGTCCCGACAGACGTAAATATGGAGGTTACCATCG
>JAKLQL010000086.1 GCA_022013395.1 Acetobacterium sp. | reverse complement strand
GACCCTGGATGCGGTGATCGAACCGGTCAAAGAAGCTTCCAGTGTACTTCAGGAATTGGCCCAGGGTAATTTGCAGACCATGGTGATGGGAGAATACCAGGGCGATCACGCTAAAATTAAAGAGGATCTCAATCAGACTATCGTTTCCCTGGAAGCCTATGTGGGCGAAATTACCGGGACTCTGGCAGCCATGGGGCGGGGGAATCTCAATCAGGAAATTACCACCGAATTCCGGGGCGATTTTTCAGCCATTAAAATGTCCCTCAATGACATCAATATGCAGCTGAGTACCACGCTTTACGACATCGATGCAGTTTCAGCCCAGGTCGAAAGTGGCGCCATCCAAATTTCTGACAGCGGTCAGGCGTTGGCTCAGGGCACCACCGAACAGGCCAGCTCGATCCAGGAACTGACCGCCTCCATCGAAGAGGTCGCAGATGAAACGAAACACAATGCCATCCGGGCCAACGAAGCCAATGAACGGGCGATCGCTGTTCGCAACAATGCCGAAGTTGGTAACAAGCAAATGGGAAAAATGGTGGCCGCCATGGTTGAGATCAATGATTCGTCTCAAAATATTTCTAAAATCATCAAGGTGATTGATGACATTGCTTTCCAAACCAATATTTTAGCCCTCAATGCGGCCGTCGAAGCGGCCCGGGCCGGCCAGCACGGCAAAGGCTTTGCCGTGGTTGCTCAGGAGGTGAGAAATCTGGCGGTTCGCAGCAGTGCGGCTGCCAAAGAGACCACCAGTCTGATTGAAGGTTCCATCTATAAGGTGGAAACAGGCACCCGGATTGCCGATGAAACGGCAGTCAGTCTCAAAGAAATCTTAGTGGAGATTGAAAAGGTAACCGACCTAGTTAAAAACATCGCCCAGGCGTCCAATGATCAGGCGCGGGAAATCGGCCAGATCAATCAGGGCATTGATCAGGTTTCAATGGTGGTTCAAACTAATTCAGCGACAGCCGAGCAAAGTGCCGCCGCTAGCGAAGAACTTTCCGGCCAGGCCCAAATGCTCAAACAAATGGTGGGCGAATTTGAAATCAGACCCCAGCGATAGTTACGAAACACAGAGCTTCAATAGTTTGTTGACAACCGATGAACCCTTTAGGGGTTCTTTTTTTGTTTAATAATCCTTGACAATTATTCAAGATAGTATTATTGTATTAAGTAAGTAATACAACAATACAATAATACACAGGAGGACAGCAATGAAATGGTACATCGATTCCGATCGGCCCATCTATAAACAGTTGGTCGAACAAATAGAGCTCCGCATCATCTCAGGATTTTATGCCCCGGGAGATAAACTTGAATCAGTACGGGAGCTGGCCATGGATGCGGGAGTTAATCCCAATACCATGCAGAAATCGTTGGCGGAACTTGAACGCATGGGCCTTGTTTTTGCACAAAGAACAAGTGGCAGATTTATTACGGAGGATTTGAAAGTGATCGAGGAAGCAAAAAAAACAATAGCCGTTCAGGAAATTGGCGCTTTTCTGGAGAAAATGAAAAAGTTGGGACTGGATAAGCCGGAAATATTGGCCTTAATGGAAAAAGTTGCGGAAGGGGACAATCAGAATGACGATATTAAACGCTAAAAACCTGACCAAAACATTTGGCAAAAAGACCGCCCTGGCGCAAATTGACTTGGACATCCCCAGAGGACGAATTATTGGTCTGCTTGGCCCTAATGGCAGCGGAAAAAGCACCTTTATCAAGCTGGCCACCGGACTGCTGGTGCCGACGTCTGGTGAAATTACCATTGATGGGGTGGCGCCGGGGGTTGACACCAAATCGAAAACCTCATACCTGTCCGAACGCACCTATCTTAACGGGTGGATGCGCGTGAACGAGCTGCTGGCTTTTTTTGAAGATTTTTATCAGGACTTCAACCGCATTAAGGCCGAAAACATGCTCAAGGATTTAAATATCAACCCCAACGACCGCTTAAAGACCATGTCCAAGGGCACCAAAGAAAAGGTGCAGCTTATTTTAGTGATGAGCCGATCAGCCGAGCTTTATCTGCTGGATGAACCAATTGGTGGCGTCGATCCGGCCGCCAGAGATTATATTCTTAATACGATTATTACCAATTATAAAGAAGATGCCTCGGTGATTATCTCAACCCACTTAATTGCCGATGTTGAACAGATACTCGACGATATCGTCTTTATCTCAAATGGGGAAATAACACTGACTTCTTCAGTCGACGAAATAAGAGAAACACATAACCAGTCAGTGGATGGATTATTCAGGGAGGTTTTTAAATGCTAACAAAGTTACTCAAAAACGAAATAAAGGCCACAGGGAGAATTTTCCTCCCCTTATACGGAGCGCTGCTGATTTTAACAATTGTTACAAAATTGGCATTGGCTTTCGGTGCCCCCGATTTTTTTAGTGATAATGTGACCACCAACCCGTTTATGGAAGTGGTGATCGGAATCAGTTTCACCCTATATTTTATTGCCGTGGTGGCCTTATCAGTGATGACGCTGGTGATGATTATTCAGCGGTTTTATAAAAATTTATTTACCGACGAGGGCTATCTGATGTTTTCGCTGCCAGTTAAGACCTGGGAACTGGTTATATCTAAACTGTTAGTGGGACTGATGTGGTCAGCCGTCTGTACGCTGATGTTCGTGATCTCATTTTTTATTCTCTCACTGGGTTCATTTACGATGATGGATCTGACCCAGGGTATTAGCGCCGTATATACGGATTATTTTAACACCTTTGGAGCGAGTCTTAATATTTTGATTTTTGAAATCATTATTTTTGGAGTTGTCAGTACTATCGCTTCGATTCTGATGATTTATGTATCGATTGCGATTGGCCAATTATTTAATCAACACCGGATCGTGGCCTCGTTTGGAGCCTATATCGTCATTACCATTGCGATTCAGATTATCAGCTCAATCATGATGGCCATTTTTGCCATCGGCAATCTGGATACCGTGATTTCCCAAGGCAATGATATTCAGGCGATGGAGATGATGCATTGGATCATCAATGGCACGACCTTATTAAATGTGATGTTATGCGGCGGCTTTTATTTTGCCACCCAATATATTATGAAAAATCGTTTAAATCTGGAATAATTTTTATCCTGTTTATGTTATAATAGTAAGCAACATAATGTTAAGTAAATCATTGAGAAAGAGGGTCGATTTTAATTTTTATCCAAGTCAGAGATTTGCACAAAGATTTTAAGTTGGGGAAAGAAGACATCCACATCCTCAAGGGAATCAATTTGGACATTGAACAAGGGGAAATGGTGGCCCTTCTGGG
>JAKLQL010000085.1 GCA_022013395.1 Acetobacterium sp. | reverse complement strand
GACGTATGGGTTAAAAAGAAAGAAAAATCCAAGAATAGTATTAATAATCCCTGCCGCCAGAAGCCATCCGGTGCCATCACCTCCTTGTTTTTTTAAGAGTGAAGAAGCAGTAATCTGATTAATACCAGTGAACAAAGTCATAAACGCCAGCATAAAACCGAAGGTTTCGGCTCGGGCTAAAGCGGGTGCAAAAATCAGCATAAATCCAAGAATTATGGCCATAATCCCTGAGGTAAGATGCCAGCCGTTTTTAATCTCACTTTTTGCATAGTCAAAAATAATAAATACCCCATATACCATCAGACCGATGACAAAAATCCAGATCATCATGGATACGAAAAACTGCGGAGCGATAAACACCCCAATGCCCAGCAGAACCATGATTATGGATGCCGCAATACCTAATCCTTTGTGACCCTTAGTTACATTACCGACAACATCGTCCATTTTGTTACCTCCTAATTTTGAAAAAATTTGTAATGAGCCAAAAACTACTAATAGCTCTTTTTACTAGATTCCCAATAATTTGATCTTTAAACAAGAAATTTTTATTTAGCGTTGCATCAACAAAGAAGTGGGTAAATAGTTCACATAGACAAAAGCTTTGCAAGAAACGAGAATAAAAAAAGCATGGTATATCTAGCAGTGATATACAGAAGGGAGAAAAATATGCGTGGTCCCATTGATTATATTGTAATGGAGTTTGTTGGAAACCAATTTAAAGGCGAGGTGTTGGATGCCTTAACAGAAGCAGTCAACAAAAAGATTATCAATGTATTGGATATTGCCCTGATTCACAAAGATAATGAAGGCAATGTCACGACCATGGAATTGAGTAGTGTGGACAATGAAATTGCCTGTGCAATCGATGAACTGCACAAAAATAAAGCAGGGTTGATAACATTAGATGATGAAGAGGAAGTGGGCGAACTATTGGATCTAAACAATTCGGCGGGGATACTGATTATTGAACAATTGTGGGCAAAGGATCTAAAAAAAGCGCTACTGAATGCCAATGGAAAACTGGTATCTGAAGGCCGGATCCATCCGGATGCCGCAGCAGAACTTGATGAGGAGGAAAATTAAATGGGTGGTTTATTAAGAGGAATGGCACGAACCGCAGTTATAGCAGGTACAGCTACAGCGGTATCAAATAATGTCAGTCGCCGTCAGGCACAACGATTTGCGCAAAAAGACCAGGATGCCTATACGCAGCAGCCACAACAAGTACCGCAAGCACAGCCGCAAAGTTACCAGGAGGATGTAATAAATGTTGATGAACAACTGGAACAACTGGCTAAACTTGGGCAGCTTAGAGATCAGGGCATTTTAACCCAGCAGGAGTTTGACGCTAAGAAGAGACAAATTCTGGGATTGTAAACGGAATTCACGTTCATGTTTAATTTTAATGAACTGCTGATTCTATTTACGGTAATCCTGTTCCTGGTGGTGGTTTTAAGCTTTGTTAATGAAAAAACAGTGAAACTTCCTTATGAAATTGGGTTGGTTGTGTTTGGCTTGGGATTTTCGCTAATTCTGATTTTGATTCAAAAATTGAATGTCATCACCATTCCCACCGAAATATTGAATCTGTTTAAGCAATTCAATTTCAATGATTTTCTGATTCATGGAGTTTTGTGTTTTATGTTATTCAGCGGAGCATCCCGGATCAAATTCAGTGATTTTAATGAGGATAAATTTCTGATCGGAAGAATGGCGATATTAGGAACAATGCTGTCGATTCTGGTTTATGGGGTACTTTTCTATGGATTGGGTTATTTATTCCAATTGAAGATGAGTTTTTTGTAAGCCCTCATTTTGGGTTCCATTGTAGCTCCTTCGGATCCTATTTCGGCCATGAGTATCCTCAGCAAAGTGGGATTGCCCCATCGACTGTCGCTGATTATTGAAGGCGAATCACTGTTTAATGATGGCGTGGCAGTAGCCATTTTTGCCACCCTGATGAGCATTTTAGAACAGACCGCCGAGGATCTTTCGCTGGGCGGATTTGTCTGGGGATTGACCACCGACATACTAGGTGCCATCGGTGTTGGTTTAATTGTATCTTTTTTGTTGTTTCAGATTTTCAAATATACTCAAAATCGTTATATCAAAGTGTTAACCAGTATTTTAACGGTGATGTTAGCTTATCTGATTTGTGAGCATCTTGAATTTTCGGGACCAATTGCGGCAGTCATCTGCGGACTCTTTTATGCGACCGGAATTGCCAGACAGCAAAAAAAAGGCCTGGATCAGGAAACCAGGGAAGTCCACGATTTATTTTACGCCTTCTGGAGCGTGATCGACAACCTCTTGAATGGTATCCTATTTCTGCTGGTGGGCCTTTTATTTGTGGATCTCAGAAGCTTGGCAGGTTTCACGACTGCTGGTATTTTGGGGATTGTGGTGGGGGCGATTCTCATCAACATGATTTCCCGAGCCGCGGGGGTCTTCGGGAACGTTGTCTTTGAAAAAAGGCTGCCGCTGGAGATGACAAAATCACGCTTTACCATTTTTTTCACCTGGGCCGGTCTCAAAGGTGGGCTTTGTCTGGCATTAGTCATGGGAACCGGGACTTCTTTGTCATCGGCAACCTATAATGTCTTTCTGATTGCTACCTACGCCATTGTATTTTTCACCACTGTCGTCCAGGGACTGACCGTGGGAAAAGCCTATCAGAAATTAAAGTAGCAGAGTTGTGGTAAAAATGAGAATAAAAATTGAAATTAAAAAAACAAGACGCTAAGTCTTGCTTTTTTAGGTTTATTTTGAAACATTTACTTCAGTCCAGGCACGGTTGTAAATTTCGAGAATATCACTGGGCAAATCTTTAAAAATTTCACAGCGGGCCAGATCTTCTTTACTGATGTTAAAGGCTGAGTTTTTTTGCCAGCTTTCGTCAAGTAAGCCAATTGCTTGGGTAACAGGGGTCGAGTAACCGACGTATTCAACATTTTTGGCGGCTACTTCTGGTGTTAGCATATAATTGATGAATTTCTCTGCCAATTCCGGGTTCTGTGCATTCTTGGGAATAACAAAATTATCGCAAAAAGCATTGGACCCTTCTTTGGGAATGGCAAAAGCAAGGGAGTCACTATCACTCATAATAATCGATGCGTCCCCGGAGTAGACCACTGCCATGGCAGCATCTTTGGTTGCCATCAGGTTTTTGACATTGTCTGTAACATATGCCATTACCAGGGGCTTTTGGGCAATGAGGGCGTCCCGGGCGGCGTTGATATTGGCTTCATTGGTTTCGTTCATGGAAAAGCCAAGTCGGGAAAGGGAAACACCCATGCTGTCCCGGATACTGTCATACATTAAAATTTTGGAAGCATATTTATCATTCCATAAAATATTCCAGCTATCGACCGGGTCGGTCACCAGATCGGTGTTATAAATGATCCCTAATACCCCATAGAAATAGGGAATCGAATATTGATTGCCGGGATCAAAGGGCAGGTTTAAGGCAGTGCTGTCAATATTGGCAAGGTTGGTGATAGTTTCTTTATTAATCGGGCGTAACATATCTTCTTTAATGAGGCGCTCAATCATGTAATCGGATGGAACTAAAACATCATAGGTATCTGATGAATTTTTAACCTTGACATACATATCTTCATTGGAGGTATAGGTTTCATAATTGACCCGACAGTTATATTCTTTTTCAAACTGGGCAATAATCGCGGGATCCATATAATCGCCCCAATTGTAAACATTAAGCACCGCCCGGTCATCCGATGCACAGCCACCAAGCATCAGCGGCAGGCACAGAACAGCTAAGATTAGTAAGATTTTTTTCATTCCATTCTCCTTTTTAATTTTTTTAGTCGATTAAATAACTTTTAAATTTGTTTGAGTCCTTTTTCGCTGCGGAAATTGATGATAATCAATAAAAGCATGATGCTGCCAAACATAATGGTGGATAGGGCATTAATTTTGGGATTAATACCGGCTTTGGCCATGGAATAAATAGTGATCGATAAGTTGCTCACCCCATTGCCGGTGGTAAAAAAACTGATTACAAAATCATCAATGGACAGGGTAAAGGCGATCAATGCGCCAGAGGTGACACCTGGCAGAATTTCTGGAAAAAGGATCTTCCAGAAAGCATACCTGGGGGTGGCCCCCAAATCAAGGGCAGCATCAAAGATATTTTCAGGTAACCGACTGAACCGGGGCATGACGGATAAAATCACATAGGGAATACAGAAGGTGATGTGGGCAATAATGACGGTGGTTAGTCCCATTTTTATGCCGGTAAAAATAAACAAGGACATCAGGGTGATACCCATGACAATATCTGGCACCAGTACGGGAATATTATTCATCAACAGATAGGGTTTTTTGAGTCGGGAACGCATTTGATAAATACCCAAAGCGGATAGGGTGCCGACAAAAGTGGAGACGGCGGTGGCCACCACGGCAATGATAATGGTATAGTACAGCGCTTGCAGAATATAACGATCCTGAAAAAGCATAACGTACCATTTAAAGGTAAAACCGGACCAGGAACCCATAATTTTTGAATCATTAAAAGAATAAATAATCAGGACAAAAATAGGCGCGTACAAAAACAGCAAAATGAAACCAAAGGCGAGATTCTTAAACAACTTTCTCATAAAATTTGGCCTCCGGTATCAATTTCCTTTCCGGCGATTAAACGGGCAATACCCAGAACCAGAAAAATAATCGTCATCAGCACCATCGAAATGGCGGATCCAAAATTCCAGTTATTGGCGGTTAAGAATTGCTGCTCAATGAGGTTTCCGATCAGCATGTATTTTCCACCACCTAAGAGGTTGGAAATAACAAAGGTACTCACCGCCGGCATAAAGACCATCATACATCCCGAGACAATTCCCGGCAAACTGAGTGGAAATTTGACTTTCACAAACATTTGAAAATGGTTGGCCCCCAGATCGGTAGCGGCTCGCAATAAATCTGGATCGATTTTTTTAAGTGAGGTGTAAATCGGCAGCAGCATATAGGGGAAAAAGTTATAAACCATTCCCAGAATAACTGCCGATTGGGTATAGAGTAAGGTTGCATCGGTAAAACCCAATAAACTCAGAAATTTTACCACTAAACCACTGCCACTGAGCAGCACCATCCAGGCATAGGTTCTCAAAAGAAAGTTCACCCACATCGGTAGGATCATCAAAACGATCATCAGATTTTGGCGGTGTTCCGGCAATGAAACAATCAGATTGCCTAACGGGTAGGCAATCATAAAAGAAATCAGGGTCGCAATTACCGCATATACAAAGGAACGATACAAAAGTTCCAGATAAACCGGATCGAGAAATTCCTTGTAATTATCCAGCGTAAAGGTGTATTCGCCTATTTTAAAATCGGGGTTGGATAAAAAGCTGAACCAGATCACCACCAGCAGCGGAACCGCAATAAAAATGATCATCCACAGACCATAGGGATAAGCGATGTACTCCTTAAATGTCTTCATGGTCCGATTCCTTTTTCATGATATGGATATTGTTGGGATCGACCCAAATACTGATCGCGTCGCTGGGGAAAAACTCCCGGGTGGTGTGAATCAGCCAGTGGATGTTGCCACATTTCATCAAAATTTCATAGTGCATACCGAGGAAGGTGACCGATTCAATGACACCATCCAACAGACCGTCGCCAGGCTTGGCGATTTCGATATCTTCCGGACGAATAACCGTGAGGACATTTTCATTTTCACTGAAGCCCTTGTCCACACATTTAAAATCGACGCCCTGAATCTTGACCAGGCAATCTTTTAACATAATCGAATCGAGAATGTTGCTTTCCCCGATAAAATCCGCAGCAAAGGCGTTGCGTGGTTCGTTGTAAATATCTACCGGGGATCCGATTTGTTGTATCCGGCCCTGGTTCATGATGATAATGGTGTCGGACATGGTCATGGCTTCTTCCTGATCGTGGGTAACATAAATAAAAGTGATCCCAGTTTTTTTCTGGAGGTTTTTCAGCTCAAGCTGCATATTTTTACGAAGCTTGAGATCCAGAGCGCCCAGAGGTTCGTCCAGCAGCAGTACCTGGGGATGATTGACCAGAGCTCGGGCAATAGCCACCCGTTGCTGCTCGCCGCCGCTTAAGGAATTGACATCCCGCTGTTCATGGCCTTGTAAATTGACCATTCGTAGCATTTCCTGAACCATGGTTTCTATTTCTTCCTTTGGCTTTTTTTGAATTTTTAGACCAAAGGCGACGTTATCATAGACATTCAAATGGGGGAACAGCGCATACTTTTGAAAGACTGTGTTAATGGGACGCTTGTTAGCTGGTACATTGACCAGTGACTTTCCTTCAAAAAGAATATCGCCGCCATCTGGGGTTTCAAAGCCGCCAATCATCCGTAAAAGGGTTGTTTTCCCACATCCGCTGGGGCCAAGAATGGTTAAGAATTCGTTAGGGCGAATATGAAAATTGATTTCATCGATAATTTTTTTATCCCCATAGAATTTAACTAAATTGTTGACTTGAATTATTTTTTCAGCTGTATTTTTTTTCAATTCATAAATCCTCCGAAGCTTTATCAAGTTGATAAATTTAAGCAAAAAAATCCCCAGGCTTTCCCCAGGGTAATTAAGCGATTCGTTGCTTGTATCGTGTCTTTTATTCTATCATGGAATTGTCTGTGTTGCAATAAAATTACAACATGAATGACTGTGATTTTATAGTAGTTAGCAGCGTTTGCTGTTATAGACAAGATATGCCCGCATGACAGATTGACTGTCGTGCGGGCATAATTTTGATTTTTTATTGAGACGTTTTTCTATTGTGATTTTTCGGTAGCATTGAAATCGGTTCTTAAGATGACAATATCAACGCGACGATTTTTGGCTTTCCCTTCGTCAGTGTCATTGGGAGCAACGGGCCGATATTCGCCATATCCCACGGCACTGATTTTATCAGCCGGGAAACCTGATCGGGACACGATGATCTCCAGTACCTTTGAGGCACGCATAACCGATAAATCCCAGTTATTACTATACATACTGTTGTTTATCGGGACATTGTCGGTATAGCCTTCAATTCGAACGTAGTTATCGACAACTTTTAAAATATTTCCCAGTTCAACCAAAGTGTTCACTGTTTCCGGCTTAACAGCCGGACTTCCCGAATCGAAGAGGACATAATCTTTAAAGGTGATCCAGATGCCGATATCACCGAGATTAACGGTTACTTGGTTTTGCAGACCTTTTTCATTAATCAGTGATTGAACCTGTTCAACGATTTTTTCCAGGTCTTGTTCGGTTACATTTCCGTCTGTGGGTTTGACTTCATTCATTTTGACATCTTCTACAGGACTACCTTGATCGCCACCATCAACTTTCTGCTGATCACCAGCCAGTGCAGAGTTTAAAGAACTTGATAATTCTTTATATTTATCGGCATCGACAGCGCTCATCGCATACATCACGACAAAGAAAATCATCAGTAGCGTGATGAAGTCGGCGTAGCTTAGTAACCATCGCTCAGTGGTGTCCTTTTCGGCTTCTGGTTTTCGTTTCATAGTTTGTGTTAACTCCTTTTCGGAACTTATTTGCCTTTTTTCCCTTTACCTTTAGCCGGCTTACCTTCGCCTTTTTGACCGCCGCCTTCCAGTTCCTTCATGGATAGATAGCCCTTCAGCTTTTCTTCAACAAAATTAGGGTTGGCACCTTCTTGAATCAGGATTAACCCTTCAATGATCATCGAATTGTAGACCATTTCCTTTTTGCCCTTATTCTTTAAATTAGTACCAATGGGAAGATAGAAAAGGTTGGCCGTAGAAAGTCCGTAAAGTGTTGCAATAAAGGCGACGGCAATGGATTCACCCAATTTATCTGGTTCAGCTAAATTTCCCAATACATTGATCAGTCCCAAGCATGTACCGATGATCCCTAAAGTTGGCGCATAACCGCCGGCCGCTTCAAAGATAGCCGCGCCAGCATGATGACGGTGTTCAATCATATCAAGATCAGATTCGAGAGCTTCTCGGGTTTTGACTGGATCAAGACCGTCAAGAATAAACTGGAGACCACGTTTGGTAAAATCATCGATTTCGTTGTTTTCCAGCACTTCTTTTTCGAGACTCAGAATCCCTTTGGTTCTGGCTATTTTTGACATGGCCTTCATATTTTCAATTAGTCCGGGAAAATCGTATTTCTTGTTGGTAAAAGCGACCTTAAACAATTTGGGTACTTTCATAATTTCGGACGACGGAAAAGACATCCCGGTGGCCGCAATTGTTCCGATTATAACGATCATAAACGCTGTGGGTGACAAAAGGACGAGTGGCGAGCCACCTTCAATGATAAAGGCAGTGATAATTGAACCTAGTCCGCCTACAAAAAAAATGATGATAAATATATCCAAAAAGAAATCCTCCTAAATTGCAAATGAAAATAGTTGTTTTTGACTAAGACGTCATACCAATGATTGCTATTTGTGTTTAGTACATAACTAATATCGACAAATTTAAACGTTGTTT
>JAKLQL010000084.1 GCA_022013395.1 Acetobacterium sp. | reverse complement strand
TTATTGCCGAGGCGCTGAAAAATTATGCTGGGGTCAAAGCAATTTATTATCCAGGTTTACCTGACAGTCAGGGATATGAAATCAATCAAAAACAAGCTGACGGCCCAGGTGGGATGCTCTCCTTTGAGCTGGATGAAAAATATAATATTAAAACGTTCTTTGAATCCCTGGAGTTAATTACATTAGCTGAAAGCTTGGGCGGCGTGGAATCTCTCATTTGTCATCCATCCAGTATGACCCATGCGTCGATTCCCTATGAAATACGACAAAAAGTTGGGATTGTTGAAAATCTGATCCGGATTTCGGTCGGGATTGAAGATAAAAACGATATATTAAGTGATTTGGAACAAGCATTCTTAAAGAGTTTTGAGGGTTAAAATGGCTTATTATAATGATATCAGAGAATTAATTGGTAATACGCCAATGATCAAGCTCAATCAATTTAAGGTCAAAGAAAAAGTAAATATTTTTGCAAAGTTAGAGCTTTGGAACCCTGGCGGAAGTGTCAAAGATCGCATCGGGGTGGCAATGATCAAAGATGCTGAGGAAAAAGGATTACTCAAACCCGGTCACACCATCATTGAAGGTACAGCCGGAAATACTGGACTTGGCGTGGCGTTAGCGGCAATCAATAAAGGCTATCGGGTTATTTTTGTGGTGCCGACAAAATTCTCCATTGAAAAACAAACATTGATGCGTGCTTATGGTGGCGAAATTGTTAATACGCCAAGAGAATTAGGGATGCTGGGAGCAACGGCCAAAGCTCAGGAGTTATTAAAAACCATTCCCAATTCTATTTCGCTTAAGCAGTTCGATAATCCCTCAAATCCGTCCATTCACTATGAAACAACCGGACCGGAAATCTATGCCGATTTAGACGGAAAAATCGATTATGTGGTAGCTGGTGCCGGCAGCGGCGGGACTTACAGCGGGGTCCTGGGTTATTTAAAAGAAAGAAACCCCAATATAAGAGGGATTCTGGCTGACCCAGAAGGTTCAATTATGGGTGGCGGTGCTTCCGGGTGTTATGATATTGAAGGCATTGGCAATGATTTTATTGCCGGGACAATGGATATGAGCCTGGTGGATGAAGTCATTAAGGTAGATGATAAAAATGCTTTTGAACTGGCCAAATTATTAGCCAGTAAAGAAGGGATCATTGCTGGCACTTCTTCCGGAGCAGCTTTATATGCATCAATTAAACTGGCAGAAAAAATTGACAGCGGAAATATTGTCACTATTTTTCCAGATCGGGGCGATCGGTATTTCAGTAAAAATATCTATGACTGAGATGAATTTAAAAAGCGATTAAATCAGAAAAAACAATATAAAAATAAGAGGTCTCGGTTGAAATTTCAACCGAGACCTCTTATTTTTAGGAAGAGCTTTTAAATCTTAATGATTCAGATAAGCAGTTGTTGATGAGCAATATTCAGACAATATTTTATTTAAGGCACAAGCGCTGCTACTGTGTGAACGAATAATTTCAGCTCCGGTTTTTTCGCCGCTTTTTAAGGCATTATGAATCATCTTATGTGAAACCGTATTTGTGAAAAGTACAAGAAGGTCCGGACTGCCGATCATATTTTTCATATCGCTTGGCATTTGGGTGAAAACCTTCACTTTGCATTTATAATTCTTGCAAATTTCTTTGTATTTGCATACCATGCGATCGTGCCCTCCAATAATTACAATACCCATCTTTTCGTCCTCCTTCTTTAAAATATAAAACATAGTATATATATATGTATAGTATAATATCA
>JAKLQL010000083.1 GCA_022013395.1 Acetobacterium sp. | reverse complement strand
GTTGATCGGATGCTGAAAGATTTAGATGGTATCCTGGTTCCAGGGGGCTTTGGCCACCGGGGTGTGGAAGGAAAAATCCATGCCATTCAATATGCCCGGGAAAATAAAATCCCTTTCTTAGGCTTGTGTCTGGGTCTGCAGCTGGCGGTGATTGAGTTTGCCAGAAACGTAGCCGGTCTTGCCGGTGCCCACAGCATTGAACTGGATCCGGAAACCCCTTATCCAGTGATTAACCTGATGGAAGAACAGAAAAAAATCATCGATATGGGTGGAACCATGCGCTTGGGATTATATCCCTGCGAATTGCAGGAAGGTTCCAAAGCCATGGAAGCCTATGGTGAGAAAAATATCAGCGAACGACATCGTCATCGTTATGAAGTCAATGATGATTTTATTCCACAACTTGAAGAAAAGGGTCTGGTTTTCTCAGGAATGTCACCTGACCGGGTACTTGTTGAAATGATTGAAATTAAAGACCACCCCTGGTTTGTGGCTACCCAGGCTCATCCAGAGTTCAAATCCCGTCCAAATAAACCACATCCATTGTTCCAGAGCTTTGTAAAAGCCGCTTTAGCAGCAAAAAAATAGTGACTAAAAAAATCGAGATCCTAGATCTTGATTTTTTTTATGGGTAAATACACAAGATATACTAACAGGAAAACTGTGGATAACTTAAAAACTGTGGATAAAATTTGTATAAAACTGTGGAGAACATCGGTTTTCCCTGTGGACAATGTGGATAACCCTGTTAACAGAATAAGGAAACCCACAATAGCGCCAATGTAATGGGAAAACAACGCACAGGTGAATTGTGTATAAGAAAATCAAGGTTGAACACAGGCTGTGGAAAATAAAATAAGATTGTCATGAATCCTAAATGGGGATATAATAAAACACATCGATCAAATTAAATTGAAAAATAAAAAGATGTAAGGTGAAATAGATGCATAAATATGGATTTTTTCGAATGGCCTGCGCTGTTCCTAAACTCAAACTGGCAGATTGTCAATATAACGTCGGTGAAACCATCGCTTTGGCAGGCAACGCATGGGATCAGGGCGTCGAGGTTTTATTGTTTCCGGAATTGGGAATCACCGGGTATACCTGCGGTGATCTGTTTTTTCAACGGGAACTTCAGAAAAATGCCGTAAAAGCTTTGGATAGTTTGTGTCAATGGTCGGACGGTAAAAAAATGCTGATGGTGGTGGGGCTTCCGCTGGCCATTAGTGGGAGCCTCTATAATTGTGCAATAGCAGTGAACGACGGAAAAATATTGGGGATCGTCCCTAAAACCTATATCCCTAACCATCAGGAATTCTATGAAAAGCGTTGGTTTGCTTCATCAAAATCACTCAATCAAACCGAAATTACAATCTGTTCACAAACTGTTCCAATCGGAACGGATATTCTTTTTCAGCATGTTCATCGGGAAGAATTTGTGGTCGGTATCGAAATCTGCGAGGATTTGTGGGTACCCATTTCCCCGGGCAGTTTTCATGCCCTGGCTGGAGCAACGGTGATCTTAAACCCCTCGGCCAGCAACGAAGTGGTGGGGAAAAGTGATTACCGTAGAGAACTGATCCGTTCCCAATCGGGTCGTTGCAATGCGGCTTACTTATACGCCTCGGCAGGATTTGGCGAATCCACCAGTGATCTGGTGTTTGGCGGCAATGCGATCATCTGCGAACGAGGAATCTTGCTCAAGGAACTACCCAAGTTTAACCTGGGTAATGAATTGCTGATAACCGATATTGATGTGGAATCGCTTAATCATGACCGGCAAATGCAGCATGGTTTTGGTGATTCGGTAGATCTTCTTGAGGGCCATACCTACCGGACCATTAAGTTTGAAACCCCAGGAACCAATGATTTTGATCGGGACGTGAATCCGCAGCCCTTTGTGCCGGGAGATCCCAATCGTCGGAGTGAACGGTGTGAAGAAATCTTTAATATTCAAACCATCGGTCTGGCCAGTCGTCTGGCTCATATCGGCAATGCGCCGATGGTCGTGGGGATTTCCGGCGGCCTTGACTCCACTATGGCATTACTGGTCTGCGTCAGTGTCTGTGACCGCTTTAATATTCCCCGGGAGAAAATCCACGCCGTCACGATGCCCGGTTTTGGTACCACCGACCGCACCTATGACAATGCCGTGGCGCTGATTAATGGTCTGGGGGCGACCTTCCATGAAATTTCCATCGTTGAGGCCTGCACCGCCCACTTTAAAGACATTGATCATCCCATAGAGCTGCACAATGTCACCTATGAAAATTCCCAGGCCCGGGAACGGACCCAGATCCTGATGGATCTTTCAAATAAACTGGGCGGGATTGTCATCGGTACCGGTGATCTGTCCGAATTAGCGCTGGGCTGGGCCACCTATAATGGCGATCATATGTCGATGTACAGTGTTAATTGCAGTGTCCCGAAAACGCTGATTCGTTATCTGGTAGAGTGGGTAGCCGATCATTCGCCGGAAGCCGAGATTCAGAAAATTCTCTATGATGTATTGGATACTCCGGTTTCTCCAGAACTGCTGCCCCCGGATGCCGATGGTAAAATTGCCCAAAAAACGGAAGAAACCGTGGGTCCTTACGAACTCCACGATTTCTTTATGTATCAAATGGTGCGTCACGGTTTTTCACCCGAAAAAGTATATTTTCTGGCCTGCAAGGGCTTTGACGGCGTCTATGAAAAACCAGTGATTTTTAAATGGCTGAAAAGTTTTTATCACCGTTTCTTCAGCCAGCAGTTTAAACGCAACTGTCTGCCCGATGGACCAAAGGTCGGTTCGGTATCCTTTTCCCCCCGGGGCGACTGGCGCATGCCCTCCGATGCCCACGCCACCCAATGGCTTAAGAGCCTGGACAAGATGGAACCAACGATTTAAAATAAAGCCAATAAAAAAAAGAAGCTGTCCGCGGACAGCTTCTTTTAACAACTATTCTTTTTTAGAGTAGTGTTGAATCAGGACTTCATGTTTGAAATTAATGAAATCCAAAATTTCCTTTTTTCCTTCTTCGCTGGCCATGGCATAACCGAAAAGTCCCAGAAGGTCTTTCATTT